>CAMPGL010000022.1 GCA_946885435.1 uncultured Brevundimonas sp.
TCTTGCGGCTGATGCCGCCGCCCTTGCCGGTGTTGGGCATGAGCACGCAGTAGCGACCGGCGAGCGACAGCCAGGTGGTCAAGGCCGCGCCCTTGCCGCCGCGCTCTTCCTTGACGACCTGCACCAGCAGGATCTGCCGGCGGCGGATGACTTCCTGGATCTTGTAGCGCCGCATCAGGCGGCGGCGCAGCTTGGCTTCCTCGGCGGGCAGGCCCTCGTCGTGATCGTCCTCTTCGGCGTCCGCGACGTCTTCCTCGGTGTCCGCCTCGGCCATGATGGCTTCGCGGTCGGCGACCGGGATCTGGTAGTAGTCCGGGTGAATTTCATTGAAGGCGAGGAAACCGTGCCGGTTCCCGCCGTACTCGATGAAGGCCGCCTGGAGACTGGGCTCCACGCGGGTGACCTTGGCTAGATAGATGTTGCCGCGAAGCTGTTTCCTGTCGCGGCTTTCGAAGTCGAATTCTTCAACCCGTTGGTCGTTGACGACGGCGACGCGCGTCTCTTCCGCGTGCGCCGCATCGATCAGCATGATCTTGGACATGTAAGGCAGTGTCTCCAGGGCGCGCACGGGCCACGACCGTCGTGCGGTCGTCGGCGGCTCGCCGAATTGGGTGGGGGGCGCGCGAGGCGAAGCCGGCGGCGCCTTGATCGGCGGTCGCGGCGTTCAGCCGGAATGTGGCGGTCGCGGTGCGGCCCATGGGGTCTTGTCTCTGTCGGTCGCACGCCTTGGCGCGCGGGACTGGCGGCAGCGACTGCTCTCTTTGGAGGGGAGCGATCTCTTGCGCCGGGGTCGCCGGCCCTGAAGCGGTCCGTCAACGAACCTTAGCTGGGCGAGCGGCGCGACATTAGCAAGGGTGACGGGGTGAATGAAAGGCCGAACTGCGGCGCGGCCCCTTAACACATCGCCCACCGTGATCTGCGATACTGCCAGTTCAGGGTTAAGGGAGTCGGGCCGTGGGCCTCGCAGGCGTGGTCAAGGCGGTGTTCGGAAGCGGCCGGCGTATCGCCGCCGCCCTGACCGCGCTCGCCGTGTTCGCCACCGGCGCCATGGCCGCGGGCCAGGGCCTGGCCGACGGACCGGAGCGCGGCGACCTCGTACGTGTCCGATTCGGCGGAGACGCCCAGCAGACCCGCGTCGTCATCGAACTGACCCGCTCGGCCACCGCAAGGCTGCTGGATCAGAACGGCGAGCCGCGCCTGGTCGTCGCCCTGCCGGGGGTCGACGCCGGTGAGGGCCTGACGGGCCACGGCGTCGGGCTGGTTCGCACCTATGAAGTGGATCAGGCGGCGGGCGCGGCCCGGCTTCGCCTGACGCTGGCCCGGCCCGCCGAGGTGAGCCGCCGCTTCCTGCTGCCGCCCGGCGACGGGGTGGAGGTCTATCGCTACGTCATCGACCTGGCCGCGCCGGGCGCCCCGACGACGCGCGCCGAAGATCGGCAGGCGCCTCCGCCGGTCGAGACACGCCCCGATGCGCCGCCCGAGCGGCGCGTGGTGGTTATCGACGCCGGCCATGGCGGGACTGATCCCGGCGCTCTGGGCGCGCGAGTGCAGGAGCGTGAAATCACCCTCGCCGCCGCGCTCGAACTCCGTCGCCAGCTGGAGGCCACAGGACGGTATCGGGTCGTCCTGACCCGCTCGACCGACGTGCTTGTGCCGCACGCGCGGCGCGTCCAGATCGCGCGCGAAGCGGGCGCGGACCTGTTCATTTCCCTGCACGCCGATTCCGGCCCCAACCCCCAGACCCGAGGGGCCAGCGTCTACACCCTGTCCGACCGGGGCGCGGACCGCGCGGCGCGCGAGGCGCTGGGCGGCGGCCGCTATGGCGGCATCGATCTGCCGGCCGGCGATCCCTCGGTGCGGCGCGTGCTGCTCGACCTGACCCAGCGTGCGACCCTGAACCGGTCTTCGGTCTTTGCGGGCGAGCTGCTGAATTCCATCGGCCGCGAGGCGCCGCTGCTGGAACGCAGCCACCGCGACGACAACTTCGCCGTCCTTCTGGCCCCCGACGTGCCGGCGGTGCTGCTGGAGATGGGCTTCATCACCAATCCGGACGACGAGGCTCTGCTCAGCGATTCGGGCGGGCGCAGCCGGCTGATGGGGGCGGTGGTGCGCGCCATCGACTCCTATTTCGCCCCGGACTCCTCGGGAGCGAGGGCTGCGGCGCCCTAAACGCTTTTCCATCCGGCGGGCTCGGGCTAATCCTTGGTGAGGCGCGACGCAGCGTCCGTCGCCGCCCCGGGAGCAGCTTAGTGAAGTCAGCCGAGCGTTGGTTCGTCATGGCCGGCATAGCCGTGCTCGGCGCCGTCGCGGTGGCCGGCATGTGCCTGGCGATCTATTCCGCCTACCTGTTCCACGATCTGCCCGACGCCGGAGAGCTGGCCGAGTACCGGCCGCCGACGGCGACGCGGGTCTACGCCTGGGACGGCACCCTGATCGGCGAGTTCTCGCAGGAACGCCGCATCTTCGTGCCCTACGAGCAGATCCCGCCGGTGGTGGTTCAGGCCTTTCTGGCCGCCGAGGATCGCCACTTCTTCCAGCACGGCGGCGTGGACGTGGCGGGTCTCGGCCGCGCCATGGCCAAGAACGTGGTCAACCTTCTGCGCGGCCGGCGGCTCGAGGGCGGTTCGACCATCACCCAGCAGGTCGCCAAAAACGTCCTGCTGACCAACGACTCGACGATCGGCCGCAAGGTGCGCGAGGCGATCCTCGCCCAGCGGCTGGAGGCGGTGCTCACCAAGGAGCAGATCCTCGAACTCTATCTGAACGAGATCTTCCTGGGTTATCGCTCCTATGGGGTGGCGGCCGCGGCCTACAACTACTTCGGCAAGTCGCTGGACCAGCTGACGCCGGCGGAGGCTGCCTTCCTCGCCGCCCTGCCCAAGGGGCCGAACAACTATCACCCGCGCCGCCGCACCGAGGCGGCGACCGAGCGCCGCAACTGGATCCTGGGCCAGATGCGCGAGATCGGCTGGCTGACCCGAGAACAGGAACAGGAGGCCATCGCTTCGCCGCTGGTGGTCCAGGATGCGCCGCGCCGGGCTCAGTACCAGGACGCCGACTATTTCGTCGAAGAGGCGCGCCGCCGCGCGCTCGGCCAGTTCGGCCAGGACGTGAACCGCGGCGGCTACTACATGCGCACGACGCTGGACCCACGCCTGCAGTCGATCGCCCGCGATTCCCTCATGGCGGGTCTCGAGGCCTATGACCGCCGCCACGGCTGGCGCGGGGCCTGGGGCAACGTCCAGATCGCCGAAGGCTGGCAGGAGCAGGCCCAGGAGGAGTCGCCGCCGCGTGAGCGCCGCCGCTGGCAGGCCGCCGTGGTCGAAAGCGTCTCTGGCAACAATGTCGGCATCCTGCTGGCGTCGGACGGGTCTTCCGGTCAGCTGCTGGCCGCCGACGCCGCCTGGGCCAACGCCGGGGCGGGCCTGAACCGGGGCGATCTGATCTTCGTCGAGCCGCTGGAGGAGGGAGGCTACGGCTTGCGCCAGATCCCGGCGGTGAACGGGGCCCTGGTCGCCATCGAGCCCTTCTCCGGACGGGTCGTGGCCATGGTCGGCGGCTATTCCTATTCGCTGTCGAGCTTCAACCGGGCGACCCAGGCGGAGCGCCAGCCGGGCTCGGCCTTCAAGCCCTTCGTCTACGCCTCGGCGCTCGAGACGGAGTTCACCCCGGCCTCGATCATCGTGGACGGGCCGATTTCGCTGCCGGGCGCCAACGGAGAGCGCTGGAACCCGCAGAACTACAGCCGTCGCTACTACGGACCGCAGTCGATCCGGCGTGGTCTGGAGCTGTCCCGCAACCTGATGACGGTGCGCCTGGCCCAGAGCGTCGGCATGCAGCGCATCCGCGAGGACGCCATCCGTTTCGGCGCGGTCACCGACATGGAGCCGGTGCTGTCGATGGCGCTCGGCGCGGGCGAGACCACGCCGCTCAGGCTGACGGCCGCCTACGCCGCCTTCGCCAACGGCGGCCGCCGGGTGACGCCGCACCTGATCGAGCTGGTTCAGGACCGCAATGGCGAGACCATCTGGAGCGCGGAGCGGGATCTCGAGCCCGTGCGCGCCTGCCGTACCTGCGACCGCAACTTCGACGGGCGTGAGAGCCCGCGCGTGCCCCAGCCGGGCGAGCAGGTGATGGACCCCATCACCGCCTACCAGATCACCTCCATGCTCGAAGGCGTGGTCCAGCGCGGCACCGCCACCCAGGTGCGGGTGCTGGAGCGCCCGGTCGCCGGCAAGACCGGCACCACCAATGACTACCGGTCCGCCTGGTTCGTCGGCTACACGCCCGACCTCGTGGTTGGGGTCTTCGTCGGCTTCGACGACAACCGCTCGCTCGGCGAGGGCGAGGTCGGCGGCGTGGCCTCGGTGCCGATCTTCGTCGACTTCATGGAAGAGGCGATGCGCGACCGCCCCGTGCTGCAGTTCCGCCGTCCGGCCAATGCGGTCTGGCGCAATGTCCGCGGGATCGAGGAAGCCTTCCGCCCCGGCACCGAGATCGCCCGCGAGGAGACGCGCCGCCCCTCGGCCGAGCGCCAGACCTACGCGCCGCTCGACGGCGTGCCTTACAATCCAGGACCGCGTGTTCCGGAAGACGAGCGGCCGCCCGCGCCGCCGCCGATCGCGCCCCCGCCCAAGAACGATCCGCCCGAGGACCTCAGCGGTCTGTTCTGATCGCGGGTTGTCTGTCCCCGCCGGGGAGCCTATCTGGGCCGCCTTCCGTACTGGAGTTGCACATGAGACCGGATGTCGAGGCCATGAAGGCCGACATCGAGCAGAGCATCGCTCTGCTCAGGAGGCGTCTTTGACTGGGAGCCCGCGCTCCGAAAGCTCGATGAGCTGAACGCCCGGGTCGAGGACCCGACGCTTTGGGACAAGCCCGAGGACGCCCAGGCCGTGATGCGCGAACGCCAGCGCATCCAGGGCCAGGTCGACGCCGTCCGCGAGATGGAGACCGGGCTGGAGGAGGGCGTCATGCTCTCCGAAATGGCCGACGAGGAGGGCGACGAGGCCGCGCTGGAGGACGCGCGCGCCCAGCTGCGCGCCATCAAGGACCGCGCCGCCCGCGCCGAGCTCGAGGCGCTGCTGTCCGGCGAGGCCGACGCCAACGACGCCTATCTCGAAGTGAACTCAGGCGCCGGCGGGACCGAATCCAACGACTGGGCCGGCATGCTGCTGCGCATGTACACCCGCTGGGCCAACGCCCGGGGCTATGAGGTCGAACTTCAGGAAGAGACGGCCGGCGAGCAGGCGGGCATCAAGTCCGCCACCCTGATGATCAAGGGGCCGAACGCCTATGGCTGGCTGAAGTCGGAATCGGGCGTGCACCGGCTGGTGCGCATCAGCCCCTATGATTCCAGCGCGCGGCGCCACACCAGCTTCGCCTCGGTCGGCGTGTCGCCGGTCGTGGACGACACCATCGAGATCGAGATCAATCCGGCCGACGTCCGCACCGACACCTATCGGGCCTCGGGCGCCGGCGGCCAGCACGTCAACAAGACCGACTCGGCGGTGCGCCTGACGCACATTCCGACCAACACGGTCGTCGCCTGCCAGATGGGCCGCTCACAGCACCAGAACCGCGAGGAAGCCTGGCGGATGCTGCGCGCGCGCCTCTACGAACTGGAGCTGCAGAAGCGCGAGGCCGCCGCCCAGGCGCTGGCCGACGCCAAGACCGACATCGGCTGGGGGCACCAGATCCGCTCCTATGTCCTGCAGCCGTACCAGATGGTGAAGGACCTGCGCACCGAGGTCGAAACCTCGGACACCCAGGGCGTGCTCGACGGCGACCTCGACGCCTTCATGGGCGCCGCCCTGGCCCAGCGCGTCGGCGCCACCCGCGGCGAGACGGCGGAGTAGGGGCGCGACCGAAGCCGCGCCCTACCAGATCAGGCGCCTGGCTTCAGTTCGATGACCTGCGGATCGGCCGACGGGGCCGGAGCCGGGGCCGGGGCAGGCTGCGGGGTCGGCGCGGCGGCCGCCTGGCCCGGGCGGGCCTGGAGGCAGCGGCCCTGGAAGTAGGCGCCGACCTCGATGGCGAGCTGCTCGTGATTGATGTCGCCGTCGACATAGGCGGTGCCGAGCAGGCGGACCTGCTTGCCTGTCACCGAACCGACCACGCGACCGCGAACTTCGACGGCGTCAGCCTGCACCGAGCCCTCGACCGCGCCGGTCTCGCCGACGACCAGACGCCCGACGCGGACGTCGCCCTTGATGGAGCCATCGATCTGCAGCTCGCCCGAGCCGGAGATGTTGCCCTCGAATACGAGGTCGGACGACAGGACCGAGGCGCCGCGGGCCGGGCGGGGCGCGGCGGCCGGAGCAGCGGCGGCGGGCGCCTGCGGGCTGGCCGGACGGCCCGGCGACGGCAGGTCGGGAAGCGGCGGGATCGGCGGCTGGGCCTGGGCCTTGGGCGCAGGGTTAGTCTTCGGCTTGTTGAACATAGTCTCCGGCTCTCATGAAACGGGCGGGGTTCTGGGGACGGCCGTTCACCCAGATTTCGTAGTGCAGGTGCACGCCGGTCGAGCGGCCGGTCGAACCCATGGCGCCGATGCGCTGGCCGATCGCGACGCGTTCGCCGACCTCGACGTTGAAGCCCTGTAGGTGGGCGTAGCGGGTCTTGAAGCCGCCGCCGTGGTCGATCTCGACGGTGTTGCCATAGCCGGACCGCACGCCGGCGAAGGAGACGACGCCCGGCGCCGTGGCGCGGATCGGCGTGCCCAGCGGCCCTGCGAAGTCCTGGCCCTGGTGCAGCGCGGGGCGGCGGTTGAAGGGATCGAAGCGGACGCCGAAGCCGGAGGTGGTCCGCACGCTCGAGGCCGGACGACCGAACGGCAGGCGTTCGGCGGCGTCGGCCAGGGTGCGCATCTCGGACAGGTCGTCCGTGGCGCGGCGGATGCGGCGCGCGAAGGCCTCGTCCACGTCCAGGATAGCGGCCAGGGCCTCGGGATTGTCGGCGTCGACCAGCGGCCCGCCGAGCGCGTCGGGCGAGGCGGCGTAGGCCGCCGGGTTCAGCCCGGCGAGGCGGAAGGCCAGGCGCAGCCGTTCGGCGCGGCTGCCGGCAAAGGTTTCAGCGCGGGCGATCAGCCGCTCCTGGTCCATGCGGACCGCGATCAGGCGCGCGACCGGCGGGCGGTCGCCTGAAAGGGGCGGGGCGGGAGCCAGTTCCTGCTCGGCCCCGGCGACGCCGCGGAACTGGCTCATCACGCGCGTCAGGGCGGCGTGGCGGCGTTCCACCGTATTGGCGAGGTCGTCGATCGAGCCGGAGGTGGCCGCCATGCGGGCCACGGCGCTGTCGAGGCGCGCCTGCAGGTCGGCGTTCATGCGCTCGGAGGCGGCGCGGACGCGATGGACCTGGCGTTCGGCGGTCAGGCCGGTGACCGCGCCCCAGACGACGCCGCCCGTCGCAAACAGAAGCCAGCCGCCGAGAAGGACCGCTCCGACCGACAGCATGATCTGGCGGCCTGGTGTCAGGACGTGTCCGGTTATCTCGCCGTCAGGCGTACGCAGGAACACGTGGCGTTCCGGAAAAACGCGTTCGACGAACGATTTGAGTCGAGCCGCCCGAGCCTTCACCATTACCACGCACCCCCACACCCGGCTTGGCCATATGCCGTAAGTAGCCGAGCGGACGCAACCCTGTTCACCCTTCGTTAACCACGAATAGGTGGTGAAACGGCCGCCGAAACAGCTTTGCGGCGATTTACTCGCCTCTTAGGGGTAGAGAAACGAATCTGGACGCAAACCGCCCTCCGGCCCCCAGCCCTAGTATTGGGGGCAGCGTTTCATGCCGTTTAATAGATATCGGTAACGCGCCGTTCAGTGCGTCAGAGGGCCCGGACGGCCTCCAGCACTTCCGCGGCGTGGCCCTTGACCGAGACCTTTCGCCACACCCGCGCCACGCGGCCCTCGGCGTCGATCAGGACGGTCGCGCGCTCGATCCCCATGTAGGTGCGGCCATAGAGTTGCTTCTCGACCCAGACGCCCCAGCCTTCGGTGACGTGGCCCTCTTCGTCGGAGGCCAGGACGACCTTGAGGTCGTGCTTGGCCTTGAACCGGTCGAGCTTCTTGACCGGATCGCGTGACACCCCGATGACGGTGGCGTCCGCGGCTTCGAAGTCTGGCAGGAGGCCCGAGAAGTCGATGGCCTCGTTGGTGCAGCCCGGCGTGTCGGCCTTCGGATAGAAGAAGACCACCACCGGCCGGCCCTTAAGACTGGCCAGCGAGATGCGCCCGCCGCCATCGGTCGGCAGGTCCAGGGAGGGGGCGTGCGCCCCTTCGGTCAGGTCGGTCATACGGGCCTCACGAGCACGATCTTCTTCTTGCCGGCGGCGAGCTTCAGAACGCCGTCGCCGGTCAGGTCGCCGGCCTCGATCAGGCGCGCGCCGTCCGCGATGGCCTGATCGTTGAGCCGCAGGCCGCCGCCTTGGGCCAGGCGCCGCGCCTCGCCGTTGGACTGGGTCAGGCCGGCCCGGGTGGCCATCGCCGCGATCATGGCGCCGATGACCTCATCGGCCGGAAGCTCCACCGTCGGCAGGTCCGCCGATAGCTTGCCCTGTTCGAAGGCGGCTTCGGCCGCGCCGCGGGCGTGAGCGGCGGCGTCCGCACCGTGCAGCATGGTGGTCGCCGCATCGGCCAGCGCCTTCTTGGCGTCGTTGATCTCGGCGCCTTGCAGCGCTTCCAGCCGCGCGACCTCGTCCAGCGGCAGGTCGGTGAACAGACGCAGGAACCGGCCCACGTCCGCGTCGTCGGCGTTCCGCCAGAACTGCCAGTAGTCGTAGGGGCTTAGTTGTTCGGCGTTCAGCCAGACCGCGCCTTGCGCCGTCTTGCCCATCTTGCCGCCCGAGGCCGTGGTCAGCAGCGGCGTGGTCAGGCCGAAGGCGGCCTTGTGGTCGACGCGGCGGACCAGGTCGACGCCCGAGACGATGTTGCCCCACTGGTCCGAGCCGCCCATCTGCAGGGTGACGTTGCGGGCGCGGTTCAGCTCGAGGAAGTCCACCGACTGCATCAGCATGTAGTTGAACTCGAGGAAGGTCATCGGCTGCTCGCGCTCGAGGCGCAGCTTGACCGAGTCGAAGGCCAGCATCCGATTGACGGTGAAGTGCGTGCCGTACTCGCGCAGGAACTCGATGTAGCCGTAGCCGGACAACCAGGCGTCGTTGTCGAGCATGAGCGCGTCGGTCGGCCCGTCGCCGAACGTCAGGAACTTCTCGAAGACGGTCTGGATCGAGGAGATGTTCGACTGGATGGTTTCGTCGGTCAGCTGGGGCCGCGAGGCGTCTTTGCCGGTCGGGTCGCCGACCTTGGTCGTGCCCCCGCCCATCAGCACGATCGGCCTGTGACCCGCCTGCTGGAGCCGGCGCAGCATCATGATCTGGATGAGCGAACCGACATGCAGCGACGGCGCCGTGGCGTCGAAGCCGATGTAGCCGGTGACCACGCCCGCCTCGCAGGCGGCGTCCAGGTCGTCCGGATGGGTGATCTGATGGATGTAGCCGCGCGCCTGAAGCGTCTTCAGGAAGTCGGACTTGAAGGCGGGGTCGGTCATGGACGGCTCCGTTAGCAGGGAAGCCGGCGGGCGTCAGGGGGATTTGCGCGCCGGCGGGTGCGGCGCATGGGATCGCGGGCCGCTCGCTAGGACAGCGGGCGGTAATAGAGGCCGGGAAGGGCGCGGGCGGCGATCATGGCGCTTCGCTACCGGTCAGCGGAATGTATGGTCAAGTCCTGGTCGCACCTCGCGACCCTGGAGGTTCAATGAACCGTCGTTGGATTCATGCCGGCGGGCTGGCGCTGGTCACGCTCGCGATCGTCTGGCTGGCGGGCGAGGCGTCGATCGCCGCCCTGATGCTCGCCGGGGGAGGCGGCCTGCTGTTGGCCGTGCTCGGCGCCGCGCCGCTGATCCTGCTGGTGCTCTCGTGGCTTCTCTGGGCGGTGCGGCGCTATGGCTGGGCCTGGGGCCTGGCGATCTCCTCGGGCCTCGCAGCCGTGCTCGTAAGCGTCTTCATCCTTGGTTGAGCGCCTGGCCCTGTTCCTGATCTGAACGATGGAAGCGCAGCTCATTCCGCACCCCACGACGGCCGACGGGCCCGTCCGGTCGATCCGTGTCCTGATCGACGAAGGCGAGGGCCAGGGGCTGCTGCTGCGGTACGTCGTCCAAGGGGAGATAGATCGGATCCGCTGGCCGGAGGCGGCGGCCGGGGGGCGCGCCGACGAGCTCTGGCGCCACACCTGTTTCGAGGCCTTCGCGCCCGCTCGCGAGGGATATCGCGAATACAATCTCTCATCGTCGGGTCAGTGGGCGACCTACGCCTTCGAGGGCTATAGGCGTGGCATGCGCGCGGCGCCTGAGACGGCGTCGGTCCGGGGCCTGGAGGTCCGCGAGGGCGAGGCGGTCTTCGACGCCTGGATCGAACTGCCCGGGGGGGATCGCGGGCGTCTCGCCCTCTCCGCCGTCATCGAGACCACCGCTGGCGAAAAGTCCTACTGGGCCCTGGCCCATCCGTCCGATAAGCCGGACTTTCATCACCCCGACTCCTTCGTCCTGGAGCTTCCATGAAGTTCGGCATCGATCGCCTGCTTTCCGAGCCTGAACAGCGGGCGGCCCTGCGCGGGCGGCGCGTCGCGCTGCTGGCGCATCCGGCGTCGGTCACGGCCGGGCTGACGCATTCGATGGATGCGCTGGCGGCCTGCCCGGATATCAAGCTCTCGGCCGCGTTCGGGCCGCAGCACGGCATCCGGGGCGAGAAGCAGGACAATATGGTGGAGTCCGACGACTTCACCGATCCGGTCCACGGTGTGCCGGTGTTCAGCCTATACGGCGAGGTGCGCCGCCCGACGGGCCAGTCGATGCACACCTTCGACGTTCTGCTGGTCGATCTGCAGGACCTGGGCTGCCGCATCTACACCTTCATCACGACCCTGCTCTATGTGCTCGAGGCCGCGGCCGAGCACGGCAAGACGGTCTGGGTGCTGGACCGCCCCAATCCGGCGGGCCGGCCCGTCGAGGGGCTGACGCTGCGCCCCGGCTGGGAGAGCTTCGTGGGCGCGGGACCCATCCCCATGCGCCACGGGCTCACGCTCGGCGAACTCGGCCGCTGGTTCATCGACCATTTCAAGCTCGATCTCGAATACCGGGTCATCGAGATGGAGGGCTATCGGCCTGACGAGGAGCCGGGCTTCGGCTGGCCGCTCGGCGAGCGCGCCTGGGTCAACCCCAGCCCGAACGCCGCCAACCTGTGGATGGCCCGGGCCTACGCCGGCACCGTCATGCTGGAAGGCGCGACCCTGTCGGAGGGGCGGGGGACGACCCGGCCGCTGGAGTTGTTCGGCGCGCCCGACATCGACGCCCGCGCCGTCCTGTCGGAGATGCAGTCCCTGGCCCCGCGCTGGCTGGAGGGATGCCGGCTGCGCGAATGCTGGTTCCAGCCCACCTTCCACAAGCACGAGGGCAAGCTCTGCAACGGCGTCCAGATCCACACCGAGGACCCGTCCTACGACCATGAGGCCTTCAGGCCGTGGCGGCTGCAGGCCCTGGCCTTCAAGGCCATCCGGCGGCTCCAGCCCGACTATCCGCTCTGGCGCGACTTCCCGTACGAATACGTCTTCGACAAGCTGGCCATCGACGTGATCAACGGCGGTCCGGGCCTGCGCGAATGGGTCGACGACCCGGCGTCGGCCCCGGCCGACCTCGACGCCCTGACGACGCCGGACGAAGCGGCCTGGCTGGAAGAGCGCCGGCCCTACCTGATCTATTGAGCGGCCTGTCGCCCCGGTTCGCCGGCGTCGCCTGCGGGGTTGGCTCAGGCGCCCTGTGGGGACTGGTCTTCCTCGCTCCCAAGCTCGTGCCGGACGCCTCGCCGCTGCTGATGGCGGTCGGGCGGTATCTGGCCTACGGCCTGCTGGCGCTGATGCTGGTCGCCCCGCGCTGGCGACGCGTCACAGCCGCGCTCG
Organism: uncultured Brevundimonas sp.; assembly: GCA_946885435.1. The sequence continues at coordinate 11,949 of CAMPGL010000022.1, forward strand.
ATAGCCGGGCCTGGCTGGGCCTGATCTGGCTCAGCCTGGTCGGCAACCTCGTCTATTTCGTGCTGGTGGTCCTCGGCGTGCACCTGGCCGGCGTGGCGGCCACCGCCCTGATCGTCGGCATGGTGCCCGTGGCCGTAACCCTCTGGGGTCTCAGGGACCCCGACGCCGCGCCCCTGGCTCGCCTGGTGGCGCCGCTGTCGCTGGCGGTGCTGTCGGTGGTGTTGATCGGCCACGAGGCGCTCGGCCGGGAGGGCATGGGCGGGGATCCTCGGGCCATTCTGCTCGGTCTTGGCTGCGCCCTCGGCGCGCTCGCCTGCTGGTCCGCCTTCGCCGTGGACAATAGCCGCTGGCTCGATCGGCTGCCGGGCGTGACGGCGCACGACTGGTCACTCCTGCTGGGCGTGGCGACCGGCGCCCTGTCGCTGCTGCTGCTGCCCGCCGCCGCCCTGGTCCCCGGGACGGGGTTCGGGGTTGACGATCTGTGGACCTTCGCCGCCGTCAGCGCGGCGGTGGCGTTCGGCGCCTCCATCCTCGGCAACGCCCTGTGGAACCGAGCCAGCCAGCTCCTGCCGCTCACCCTGCTGGGCCAGATGATCGTCTTCGAGACCCTGTTCGCCTTCCTCTACGGATTCGTCTTCGAACAGCGCTGGCCGACGGTTCTCGAGCTGATCGCCGTCGCCCTGATGATCGTCGGCGTCGTCTGGTGCGTCAGGGCCCATGCGCCGGTCCGCGAGCCGCTGGCCGAGGCGGACCGCTAGGGCGCGGCAAGACTTTCCTGTGGGGCGCGGACGGGTCGGCACGGCTTGCCCGCGCCCCGCTCGCAGGGGCGGAAATCCCGAGAGAATACAGAGCTTCGGCTGGGCCGCGGTCTGGCCCCGTCCTTGCGCGTCCGCGGGCGAGCCAGAACGTGCTCGGCGGCCAGAAAGCGCCGCTCCAAACCCCGACCAGAATGGAAGGATGACCGAATGCCCAGCAGCTCGGTGAATACGAACGTGGGCGCGATGATCGCGCTCCAGAACCTGAACAAGACGAACGTGGAACTGGCGACGACTCAGAACCGCATCAACACCGGCTTGAAGGTGGCCAGCGCCAAGGACAACGGCGCGATCTGGGCGATCGCCCAGTCGCAACGGTCCGAGGTGTCGGCGCTCTCGGTGGTCCAGAACTCCCTGGACCGCGGCAAGTCGGCCGTGGATGTGGCGGTCGCCGCCGGTGAGAGCATCTCGGACCTTCTCATTCAGCTGAAGGAGAAGGCCCTGGCGGCCAAGGATTCCTCGATCGACACGGCGGCTCGCAACGCCCTGAACGAGGACTTCAAGGCCATCCGCGACCAGATCGCCAAGACGGTCTCGAACGCCGAATTCAACGGGATCAACCTGCTGAAGTCCGGCGCCACGACCTTCAAGGCCCTGGCCAATGCGGACGGCTCGTCCACGATCGACGTGGCGGCGGAGATCATGAAGCTGTCGGGCACGGTCGTGACCGTGACCTCGACGGAAGTGATCGACACCCTGACCAAGGCTACGGCGGTGCTCACCAAGGTGGACGCCTCCATCGCCAACGTCTCCGCCTCGCTCGCCCGCATGGGGACGGCGTCCAAGTCGCTCGACACCCACCGCACCTTCGTGTCCAAGCTCCAGGACTCGTTGACGGCGGGGGTCGGCAATCTGGTCGACGCCGACCTGGCGAAGGAAAGCGCCAAGCTCCAGGCTCTGCAGACCAAGCAGCAGCTCGGGGTTCAGGCCCTGTCCATCGCCAACCAGGCGCCGCAGATCATCATGCGCCTGTTCCAGTAGGGGCTGTCAGGTTCGAACCAGGAGGGCCGGGCGGGCGACCGTCCGGCCCTTCGCCTGTTCAGGCCCTGAGCGCCTCGACCACCGCCCAGAAGGTGGGCTTGGGCGCTCCCTCGTCATCGAACATCAGCGGCGCGTCGGTCCGATCGCCGCCGTAGTATTCCATGCGCACCCAGGACTCCGTGTCGCGCACGCCCCAGATGGTGAAGGCGTACTGCTGGGCAGCGGGCAGGGCGGAATAGGCCTCGATCGCCTCTTCGTAGAGGCGGACCTGAGCGGCTTCCTTCTGGCTCCGTGATCGCAGGTCCAGGCCGTCGGTCTGCAGCGACACGTCGAACTCCGACACGTGCAGGGGCAGGCCGAAGGAGGCCAGGTCGCGGATGGCGGCGGTGATCTGGCCGGGCGCCAGGTCCGCTCTCACGTGGCTCTGGTTGCCCACGCCGGTGATCGGCACGCCGCGGTTCAGCATGTCCTCGATCAGCCGCATGAAGGTGAGGCGCTTCCTGGGATTGCTCTCCAAGTCGTAGTCGTTGACGAACAGGATGGCGTTCGGATCCGTCTCCCGAGCGACCTCGAAGGCCCGGGCGAAGTGACCTTCCTGGCCGAGGTTGCGGCTCCACAGGGATTCGCGCAGGCCCTCGCCGTCGGTGTTCACCGGCTCATTGACCACGTCCCAGCCGCGGATGCGACCGGCGTAGCGGCCGACGACCTCGCGGATATGGGCGTCGTAGGCGACCTCCATGGCCCGGCGCGAGCCGTCCATGCGCTCGAACCACTGCGGCGTGTCAGCGTACCAGATCAGGGTGTGACCCTGCATGGTCTGGTTGTTGCGGCGGCAGAAGTCCGCGATCCGGTCCGGCCCGTCGAAGCGCAGCCGGCCGTCCGGCTGGACCAAGTACTCCATCTTCAGCTCGTAGCCGGTGGTGATCTGGTCGAACTGGGTCGAGGCCAGCTCAGTGATGACCGGCACGGCGAACTGGTCGGTGACGATCTGGGTCCCGATAGGGAAGGGGGCGAGGTCCCGTAGCCGAGGCAGGGGCCCGCCGGGCCGGGCCTGGGCCGTCGCGCCGCCGGCCTGGTCGCAGGCGACCAGCGCCAGGCTGGAGGCCAGCAGGGCGCGCCGGGACAGGGCCTGACGGCTCAAGACGTCACTTCCAGGACAGGCGCAGGCCGCCGCCCCGCGGGCCTGAGCAGGGCGCGGGCGGCGAGGCCGGCGAACAGCAGGGCGCACTGGGCGTAGCGAAGGCCGAGGCGGCGCGGATCGCCGATCAGCCGCCAGACCCACTCAAGGCCTGAGCGCTGCATCCATCCGGGCGCGCGCACGACCTGGGCCGAGATGAAGTCCAGCGCCGCGCCGACGCCGAGGAAGCCGACCGAGGGACAGAGCGGCTTCAGGGCCGCGGCCAGCAGCTCCTGCTTGGGTGCCCCCAGACAGAGGAAGCACAGGCGCGCGCCGGACGCATTGATGCGGTCGGCCAGGCCCGCGATGTCGAAGGCGGCCAGGTCGGCGGGCACCATGGGCGTCTCGGCCCCGGCGATGTTCAGGCCGGGGTGGCGGTCCTTGAGCACCTCCAGCGCACGGGCCTGAGCGGCCGGGCCGGGCCCCACGACGTAGACGCCCAGCCCCGCCCTCGCGGCCCCCTCGCACAGCGGCTCGACCATGTCGGCGCCGGCGGCGCGTTCGACCGAGGCGTCCTCGCGCCGGGCCAGCCAGACCACCGGCGCGCCGTCGGCGCTGACCAGGTCGGCCTGGGCGTAGGCGCGCACGAAGCCGGGATCACTGCGCAGCTTGACCAGATGGTCGAGGTTCAGGGTGAACAGGGCGAAGCCCTGGCCGCGCCCCGCGCGCGCCAGCGCCTCGCGCACGGAGGCCGCGAGGGTCGGCAGATTGATGCGGACGCCTTCGATTTCGACGGGTGTCATGGGCCGAGCATGGCCCCGACAGGTCTAAGATTCCGTGAGCGGTCAGGGCCCGGCCTCCGGACCGGGCCCCTCAGACTGCGTCCGGACTAGATCAGCTTGGACATGGCGAGCGCGGTGTCGCTCATGCGGGTCGCGAACCCCCATTCGTTGTCGTACCAGCTCAGCACGCGGGCCAGCTTGCCCTCGATGACCTGGGTCTGGGGCAGGGCCACGGTCGAGGAGGCGGCGATGTGGTTCATGTCCATGGACACCACCGGGTCGGTGGTGGTGGCCAGCACGCCCTTCATGGCGCCGTCAGCGGCGGACTGGATGGCGGCGTTGATCTCTTCCACCGAGGTGTCGCGGCTGGCGACGACCTTCAGGTCGACGACCGAGACGTTCGGGGTCGGGACGCGGATCGAGGAGCCGTCCAGCTTGCCCTTCAGCTCCGGCAGGACAAGGCCCACGGCCTTGGCGGCGCCGGTCGAGGTCGGGATCATCGACAGCGAGGCGGCGCGGGCGCGGTAGAGGTCCTTGTGCATCGTATCCAGCGTCGGCTGGTCGCCGGTGTAGGCGTGGATCGTCGTCATGTAGCCGCGCTCGATGCCGAACAGGTCGTGCAGGACCTTGGCCACCGGCGCCAGGCAGTTGGTGGTGCACGAGGCGTTCGAGACGACCACGTCCTCGGCGGTCAGCACGTCGTGGTTCACGCCATAGACGATGGTCTTGTCGGCGTTGTCGGCCGGGGCCGAGACCAGCACGCGCTTGGCGCCCGCGTTCAGGTGGGCCGAGGCCTTGTCCTTGGAAGTGAAGATGCCGGTGCACTCAAACGCGATGTCGACGCCCAGGTCCTTGTGCGGAAGGTTCGACGGATCGCGCTCGGCGGTGACGCGGATCTTGCCCGCGCCCACGTCGATCCAGTCGTCGCCGGACTCCACCGTGCCCGGGAACCGGCCGTGGACGCTGTCATAGCGCAGCAGGTGCGCATTCGTGGCCACCGGGCCCAGGTCATTGATCGCCACCACCTCGATGTCGGTGCGGCCATGCTCGACGATGGAGCGCAGCACGAGACGGCCGATGCGGCCAAAGCCATTGATGGCGACGCGAACGGTCATGGATTCACCTCAAGGAGCAGGGGGCGGCCACGCTTCGAGAGCGCGGCCATGAAAGGGATGGGCGCCGTTTTGGCCGTGCGCCCTGCCAAGTCAACCCTTGGCCCCCTCACAAGCCGCGAACGGCTGTTACGGCTGAGCTAGTCTGAGCGGCGTTGCCGCATGCCCGGGCCGAACACGGGGCGCTGCTCGACGGCGATGACCCGGCCGGATGGTTCGCGCTCGAAAGCGAAACGCATGAGCGGGTCACCCGAGATGAAGAAGAGGTCCGCCTCCACAGGGGCCAGGACCATGGGCGGCCGGCGGCCGCGGCGGACCACCAGCGCCTGATCCTCCACAGAGACCGTCAACGGGCCATAGGTCCCGGCGTAGTCGGCCAGCGGGACCGGTCCGCCGGTCCAGGTCCGGAAGGCCGACAGGGCCCAGGCGGCGTCGGTCCGGTCCGGATGCGCCGCCAGCACCTGCCCGAGCGCGAGGCGCTGGGTCTGGTTCAGGGCGACGGCCGCCGGGGCCTCGACATCAGGGATGACGCCGGTTCCCTCCCAGTTCCGGCCGGTGATCGGATTGATGGGCGAGCCGCCGGAGATGAAGACCATGAAGCCCCCAGGGATCGGGACCATCCCGCCGGGGTTTGAGGCGCCGCCGGTCGCCTCGCCGACCACGGTCGCCCGCCCCGCCGCCTGCAGGGTGTAGGGGAAGGCCTCGGCCGCCGAGCCGGTGCGGGGGCTGGTCACGATGTAGAGGGGCACATCCAGGCGCGGCGCCGCGTAGTAGACGCGCGGCGATTCCCGACGCGTGCCGTCCCGGTTGTGAAACACATTGTAGATGTCCGCGTCCGGGGGCGTGAAGGCGCTGACCAGATAGCCGACCATGGCTGGCGAGCCGCCGCCGTTCGCGCGGAGGTCGAAGATCACGGCGTCAGTGTGGGCGACCAGGGCCAACGCCGCATCGGCGGCCCGCCGGGCCGGGTCGTTTCGGTTCCCGAAATCGATGTTGGCGAAGGACCGCATCTCGATCAGGCCGATGTTGCCCGGCAGGACCTCGACCCGGGTGAAGCCGTAGTTGGACAACCGCTGGATGTCGGCGCCCTGGGACCGGACGCCGCCCGAGCCGGGTCCCGCGGCCGGCCCCGCCGGATCATGCAGCACAACGAAGTGGGCGTCCTCGGGCCGAAGGCGGGCGCTGAGCGCCGCCGCCAGGTCGCGGGGGTCGCTGTAGCCGTCGTACTGGCCGGACGCCGCCTCGGCCTCGAGCGCGTCGGCGATCGCGTCTCCCCGCTCGACGCTGAAGTACTGGTCGCGGATGCGCTCGGCGATGGCCTCCACGACCGCCCGGGGCGGCGGGGTCGTGTCCTGGGCGAGGGCCGGTCCGCTCGGCAGGACCAGGGCGACGGCAAGTATCAGGACCTTGAGCTTCACGATGTCGGCTCCTTGGTGGGCGGGAGGGTGAGGCGGGCGGCGAGCCCGCCCTCCGGCCGGTTGGACAGGGTGACGTCGCCGCCGTGGGCGCGGGCGATGCCGCGCGCGACGGCCAGGCCCAGGCCCGCCCCGCCGGTCTCGCGGCTGCGCGAGGGCTCGGCGCGGCGGAAGGGCTCGAAGACGGCCTCGAGATCGGCCACGGGCAGGCCGGGGCCGCTATCCTCGACGAGGACGACCGCCTGGCCGTCCTCGGTGATGACGCGGACGCGCGCGGACCCAGCGAACTTCACGGCGTTCTCGACCAGGTTTCCGACGGCGCGGCGCAGGTTCAGCGGTTCGCCCTGGACCCGCGCGCCAGACGCAGCCTCGACGGCCACGTCCGCCCCCATCTCGGCCAGGTCATGCACGACGGAGGAGACCAGAGCGCCGAGGTCGAGCGCCACGCGGTCCTCGCGCACCGTCTCGCCCCGGACATAGGCCAGGGCCTGGGCGATCATGCCGTCCATCTGCTCGATGTCGGCCGCCATGCGGTCGCGGATGTCGGGCTCGGCCTGCTCCGCACGGAAGCGAAGGCGGGTCAGCGGCGTGCGCAGGTCGTGGGCGATGGCCGCGACCATCTGGGTGCGGCCCTCGACATAGGCGCGCAGCTTGCGCTGCATGTCGTTGAAGGCCGCCGCGGCGTTTCGCACCTCGGGTGGACCAGTCTCGGCCAGGGGCGGGGCGTTCGGGTCGGACCCCAGGCGCTCGGCGGCGTCGGCGAAGACACGGATCGGCCGGGTCAGACGCCGCGCGATCAGCCAGGCCAGCGGGGTGAGGAGCAGAAGGCTGGCCAGGAAACTCAGCAGGATGCGCACGTGCCAGGGCGACAGCAGACCCTGCGGCGGGCTGACCGTGGCCCAGCGGCCGTCAGCCTGGCGTACCGTGGCGGTGAACGGTGGGAAGCGCAGCTGCTCGGTCAGGATGGTGAACCGCTGGCGCGGACGCAGCACCACGACGTCGTCCTCGCCCTGCCAGAGGGGCTCGGCCGCGGGGTCAGGCGCCGGCGCCGGCTCGGGCGACGGCGGACCTTCCGTGCGGCGACGGATAACGAAGGACTCCGTCCGCTCTTCAAGGCGCACCGCATCGTCGGGCAGGCCGCGCTCGACAGGCAGGGCCAGGCGCTCGTGGATCCGGTGGCGCATCGGGCCGTCGACGGCCTCCACCCGAACGCGGACGTCACCCCGGTCCAGGCCCAGCCGCGCCTCCAGCGCCAGGGCGATGACCCGTGCCAGCGGGTCCTCCGTGGATCGCGCGTCGAATGGAGCCTCGTCCGACAGCGACCGTCGCAGGCTGCGGCCCTCGTCGGTGCGAACCTCTCCGCCTTGCAGGGCCTCGACGGCCTGATCGATGGTGAAGCCCGCCGGAGCGGGCGGTGGGGCGTGAAGGATTACGCCGAAGGCGATCGCCATGGCCGCCGCGATCGACAGCACCACCAGCAGCGCGACCTGCAGGAAGACGGGCAGGGTGGCCGGGCGTCTCATGCCGGACGCACCTCGACGCAGAGCCGATAGCCTTCGCCACGCACGGTCTCGATCAGGTCACGGTCCGAGCCGTCGTCGAGCTTCTTCCTGAGGCGGCTGATCTGGACGTCGATGGCGCGATCGAAGGTCTCGGCGGTCGGGCCGTGCGCCAGATCCATCAGCTGGTCCCGCGTCAGCACCCGGCCCGGCCGCTCGGCCCCTCGAACGCCGACTGCTCGGGCTCGCAGGCGAC
>CAMPGL010000023.1 GCA_946885435.1 uncultured Brevundimonas sp.
GGATGTCGACCTCATCCAGCTGCTCGATCCAGGCCAGGATGCCGTTCAGCTCCTGCGCCAGGTGTTCGAGCCGGTCTTCCGGCGTCTTGATGCGGGCGAGATGCGCCACCCGGCGCACCGTCGCGGCGTCGATGGCCATGCGGCCCTCCAACCGTGAGAGTTCAAGCAGGCGGGATTAGCGGGCCGGCCTTGGATTCACAAGGATGACGGCCTCACCGCGCGTCCGCCACCGCGATCGCTGCGGGACCCTCGCCCTCGGGGCCGGGGGTCCACGTCACGATGATCCGGCGGGTGGCGGAGGTGATCTCGTCCGTGTCCGGGTCCATGACGCTGTAGTCCAGCTCGAGGTCCACCCGGTTCTCGCCCTCCCCGATCACCCGATAGTCGAGGAAGTCGCCGAGCCGGAACACGCGCCAGCCGGAAGCCGGGCTCTCGAAGAAGGCGAGATAGGTGTAGAGGCCGTTCATGGCCGGATCGCCGCCGGCAAGGCCGAACAGCTTGGCTGTCGGCTCCTGGTCGTCGAGGTAGTCGACGCGGACGACCGAGGCCGCCCATTGCAGGTTCTGATCTTCGGCGGTTTCCGGCGCGACCGTCCGCCCGGCGCCGGCGGGGGTCAGCCGCGAGGGCTGGGTCTGGGGTTGGGCGGCCTGTTCGGGCGCATCCGCGGTCGCCTTTCGGGTCTCCGTGGCGGGATCGCAGGCGGTCAGGCTGATGACGGAAAGGGCAAACAGAAAGGGCTTCACGCGCGGAACTCCTCTTCTGAACGGCCGAGCTTTGCACTTTGACAGGGCCGCGCGCCAGCCCTACCGCCGGGGTGTGACAATCCTGACCCTGCAAGAGCTGGCGGCCGCGACGCCGCCGAACACCCCCTGGCTGGGGCTGGACCTCGGCGAGAAGACCATCGGCGTGGCGGTCTCGGACCTGACCCGCACCATCGCCAGCCCGCTTCAGCTGATCCGAAAGACCAAGTTCACCGCGGACGCGGAGGCGCTGTTCAAGCTGATGGACGGCCGGGGCGCGACGGGGCTGGTCATCGGCCTGCCGGTGAACATGGATGGCTCCGAGGGGCCGCGCGCCCAGTCGGCCCGCGCCTTCGCGCGCAACCTCGAGCGCATCCGGCCGGTGTCGGTGGCCCTGTGGGACGAGCGGCTGTCGACCTCGGCGGTCGAACGCTTCCTGATCGAGGACCTGGACCTCAACCGCAAGCGCCGCGCCCAGGTGGTGGACCGCACGGCGGCGGCCTGGATCCTCCAGGGCGCGCTGGATCGGCTCGGCTATACCGGTTGAGGCCTTTCCGAAGCGGGCGCGTCCGCCTATAGCCCGGCTTTGATGACCCAGCCGGCTGACGTTTCCGAAGCGATCCGAGAGCGGCTGTTCCCGTTCCCGCGGCCCCACCTGCTGTCGGCGGGCGACCTGCAGCGGCCCGACCTGGAAGCGCTGCTCGACTTGGCGGACGCGTTCATCGACCTGAACCGGCGGGGCTCCAAGAAGCTGGACCTGCTCAAGGGCCGGACGCTTATCAACCTGTTCTTCGAGAACTCCACACGGACGCAGAGCTCCTTCGAGTTGGCCGGCAAGCGGCTGGGCGCCGACGTGGTCAACATGAACGCCCGCACCTCGTCGGTGTCCAAGGGCGAGACCCTGATCGACACGGCCATGACCCTGAACGCCATGCGGCCGGACCTGCTGGTCGTGCGGCACTGGGGCTCGGGCGCGGCGGACCTGTTGGCGCGCAAGGTCGGCTGTTCGGTGATCAACGCCGGCGACGGCCAGCACGAGCATCCCACCCAGGCGCTTCTGGACCTGCTGACCATCCGGCGGGCCTTCGGGACCGACGTGGGTCGGCTGACCGTCGCGATCTGCGGCGACATCCTGCACAGCCGGGTGGCGCGCTCGAACGCCATCCTGCTGTCGGGCATGGGCTGCGAGGTGCGGCTGGTCGGCCCGCCGACCCTGATGCCCGCCGACGCCGACCGCTGGGGCGCGGCGGTGTTCCATTCGATGGAGGAGGGGATCGCCGGCGCCGATGTCGTGATGATGCTGCGGCTGCAGTTGGAGCGGATGAACGGCGCCCTGGTCCCGTCGACACGCGAGTATTTCCGCTTCTGGGGTCTGGACGCCGACAAGCTGGCCCTGGCCGCGCTGGGCGCGAAGGTGATGCACCCGGGCCCCATGAACCGGGGCGTCGAGATCGATTCGGGCGTCGCGGACGATCCCGAGGTGTCGCTGATCCAGGATCAGGTCGAGGCGGGCGTAGCCATGCGCATGGCGGTGCTGGCCTCGCTGGCCGAACGGCTGGAGGACGAGGCATGACCGCGGCCCAGCCCATCGCCTTCGTCAACGCCCGGCTGATTGATCCGGAGAGCGGCTACGACGGCCCCGGCTGCCTGCTGGCGCGGGATGGCGTCATCGCCGAGGTGCGGCGCAGCCCGACCTTCGACAGCCGCCCGGCCGAGGCGCGACTGATCGACTGCGAGGGCGCAGCGCTGGCGCCCGGACTGATCGACCTGCGGGTCAAGACCGGCGAGCCGGGCGGCGCGGCGGCCGAGACTCTGAAGTCCGCCGCCGAGGCCGCCGCCGCCGGGGGCGTCACGACGCTGGTGCTCCAGCCCGACACCGACCCGCCGGTCGACGAGCCGGCCCTGGTCGACTTCTTGCTCCGCCGGGGCCGTGACCTCGGTCTGGTCAAGATGCTGGCCGCCGGCGCGGCCACACGCGGCCTCAAGGGCGAACAGCTCGCCGAGATCGGTCTGATGGCCGAGGCGGGCGCGGCCTATTTCACCGACGTCGACCGGCCGATCCGGGACTCGCGCGTGCTCCGCCGGGTGATGGCCTATGCTGGCGCCTTCAACGCCCTGATCGCCCACCGGCCCGCCGACCCCTGGCTGAGCGAGGGCGCCTCGGCGACGGAGGGCGAACTGGCTGGCCGCATGGGCCTGCCCAGCGTGCCGGCCGTGGCCGAGCGCATCGTGCTGGAGCGCGATCTGGCGCTGGCCGAGCTGACAGGCGCGCGCCTGCTGGTCGATCAGATCACCACGGCCGAGGCGCTGGACAGCCTGGCCCGCGCCCGCGCCAAGGGGCTGGAGGTCGCCGCCAGCGTCTCGATCAACCACCTCAGCTTCAACGAGGTGGACGTCGGCGACTACCGCACCTTCCTGAAGCTGGACCCGCCACTGCGGCCCGAGGCCGACCGCCTGGCCCTGATCGAGGCGCTGCGCGAGGGTCTGATCGACGTCATCGTTTCGGCGCACGCTCCGGCCCCGGCCGAGGGCAAGCGCCTGCCCTTCGCAGAGGCGACGCCCGGCGCGGTGGGGCTGGAGACCCTGCTGCCCGCCGGTTTGAACCTTCACCACGCAGCCGGGCTTGAGCTGATCGACATCCTGCGGCCCCTGACGCTGGGCCCGGCGCAACTGCTGGGGCTGGCCGGCGGACGGCTGAGCGCCGGCGCGCCAGCGGACCTGGTCCTGTTCGATGTCGACGCGCCAGTGGTGATCGACGCCGAGCGGCTGATATCCCGCTCCAAGAACTCGCCCTTCGACGGGCGCAGGCTGCAGGGTCAGGTCTTGCTGACGCTCGTCGACGGCCGCATCGTGTGGCGTCGGGAGGGGTAGGGCATGCAGGATCTCGCCACGGCGGCGCTGCTGACGATCGGTCTGGTCGCCGCCGCCTCCTATCTGCTCGGCTCGATCCCGTTCGGGGTGCTGATCACGCGCGCAGGCGGGGCCGGGGACGTGCGCTCGATCGGCTCCGGCAACATCGGCGCGACCAATGTGCTGCGCACCGGCCGCAAGGACCTCGCGCTTCTGACCCTCCTGGCCGACGCGGCCAAGGGGGCTATTCCGGTGCTGGTCGCCCGCTGGCTGTTTCCGGAGACCCCGCTGCCCTACATCGCCGGCGGTGCGGCCTTCATCGGCCACCTGTTTCCGGTCTGGCTCGGCTTCAAGGGCGGCAAGGGCGTGGCGACCTTCTACGGCGTGCTGTTCGCCGCGGCCTGGCCGGTCGGGATCGTGGCCGCAATCGCCTGGCTGGCGAGCTTCGCCGTGACGCGGATCTCCTCGCTGTCGGCCCTGGTCGCGGCGCTGGCCGCGCCGGTCGCGGCCTGGCTGACTGGTCAGGTCTGGGCCTGCGTGGGGCTCGTCACCATCATGGCGCTGCTCATCTTCGTCCGGCATCACGAGAACATCAGCCGGTTGCTGAAGGGGCAGGAGCCGCGCTTTGGCGCCAAGAAGGATCCGGCGTCCTGACGGCTCTGTCCGAAGCGGAACGTCTGGCCCGTCTGCGGCTGGCGCGCACGGATCGCGTCGGTCCCGTGACCTTTCTCGAACTCATCCGCCGGGAAGGCTCGGGCGCCCAGGCGCTTGAGCGTCTTCCGGAACTGTCCCGCCGTGGGGGCGGGGCAGGGGTCACACCTCCGACGGCGAGTCAGATCGAAGCCGAGGTCGAGCGCGGCGCCGCGCTGGGCTGCCGCCTGATCATCTGGGGCGATGGGGACTATCCCAGGGCGCTGGCCGCGCTCGACGCGCCCGCGCCGGTGCTGTGGGCTCGCGGCCGCGTCGAGCTGCTGAACCGGGACGGCCTCGCCATGGTGGGCGCGCGCGTGGCTTCTGCCTCAGGCCAGCGTTTCGCCCGCGGACTGGCCGCCGAACTGGGGCGTGCAGGCTTCGTCGTCGTCTCGGGCATGGCGCGCGGCGTGGACGCCGCCGCCCACCAAGGGGCGCTGCCGACCGGCACGGTGGCCGTGCTCGGCGGGGGCGTCGACGACGTCTATCCGCAGGACAATGCGGGCCTGTATGAGCGCCTGATCGTGGAGGGCTGCGTCGTTTCGGAGAGCCCCGTCGGGGCCCGCGCCCAGGCCCGCGATTTTCCGCGCCGCAACCGCATCATCTCGGGCCTCTCGCGTGGCGTGATCGTGGTCGAGGCCGAGCTGCGCTCAGGCTCGCTGATCACCGCCCGGCTGGCGGCTGAGCAGGGCAGGGAGGTCTTCGCCGTGCCGGGCTCGCCGCTCGACCCACGCGCCCACGGGACCAACGACCTGATCCGCCAAGGCGCCATCCTGTGCGAGGGACTCGACGACGTGCTGCGCGGCCTGGAGAGCCAGCGCTCGCTATACGAGCCGCGCGATCGGTACGAAGCGCCCATTCCCGACGCCGAGGCCGAAGCGGACCTGGCCGCGCGTGTCCTCGACCTGCTGGGCCCCACGCCCACGCCGCGCGACGAGATCATCCGTGCGGTCGGCGCCCCAGCCGGCCTGGTGGCGGGGGCGCTGCTGGAACTGGTGCTCGGCGGTCAGGCCGCCTTCACCGAGACGGGCGCGGTCCTTCGTCTGTCCTGACGATTTCGGGTCGCATCTCCGCGAATGTCGCGGCCAGATCCAGGAGATGACCCAGGCGGCGATCGCCGATGTCACGCGCCATTTCGGCGAGTTCTCCCGACGCCTGCGCGATGTAGGCGCGCGTCGATTGCAGCTTGCCGTCCAGCCTCGAGTCCATTTCGCCAACCGTCAGAGTGTTGGCGAAACATGCAATAGGCGTGTTCGCCAGAAGAGCAACCAAAGGTAGAGTCCGGTCGGTTCATTGACAGGCGTCGGGACCGCCCCCACTTTCCCGCACCTTTTCGGGGAGGCCCCAGGCCACATGAACGTCGTCGTCGTCGAGAGCCCGGCCAAGGCCAAGACCATCAACAAATACCTGGGTTCCGACTACCACGTGCTGGCTTCCTACGGGCACGTGCGCGACCTGCCGCCCAAGGACGGCTCGGTCCGCCCAGACGACGACTTCGCCATGGAGTGGGAGGTCGACGCAAAGGCCGCCCGCCGCGTCTCGGAAATAGCCGAGGCCATGAAGGGCGCTGACCGCCTGATCCTGGCCACCGACCCGGATCGGGAGGGCGAGGCCATCAGCTGGCACGTGCTGGAGATCCTCCAGAAGAAGCGGCTGCTGAAGGACAAGCAGGTCCAGCGCGTCACCTTCAACGCCATCACCAAGTCCGCCGTGTCCGAGGCCATGGCCCGGCCGCGCGACATCGACATGGAGTTGGTGGAGGCCTACCTCGCGCGCCGCGCGCTCGACTATCTGGTGGGCTTCACCCTGTCGCCGGTGTTGTGGCGCAAGCTGCCCGGCGCGCGTTCGGCCGGACGGGTCCAGTCCGTGGCGCTGCGTCTCGTCGTCGACCGCGAGATCGAGATCGAGAAGTTCCGGGCCCAGGAATACTGGACCGTCGAGGCCGACGTGACCGCGGAAGGGCCGCCTTTCGTGGCCCGCCTCGTGACGCACGAGGGCAAGAAGCTCACCAAGTTCGACCTGGCCAACGAGGCCTCCGCCCAGGCCGCGCGCGCCGCGGTGGAGCAGGGCGGCTTCACCGTACGGTCCGTCGAGAAGAAGCCGGCGCGCCGGACACCGCCGCCGCCCTTCACCACCTCGACCCTCCAGCAGGAGGCCTCGCGCAAGCTCGGCTTCTCGGCCCAGCGCACCATGCAGGCGGCGCAGAAGCTGTACGAGGGCGTGGACGGCGAGGGTGGCCTGATCACCTATATGCGGACCGACGGGGTGGACGTGGCGCCCGAGGCGCTGGCCGAGGCCCGCGAGGTCATCAAGGATCGCTTCGGGCCGGCCTATGTCCCGGACGAGCCGCGCCGCTACAAGTCCAAGCAGAAGAACGCCCAGGAGGCCCACGAGGCCATCCGTCCGACCAGCCTGGCGCGGCGGCCCGAAAGCCTGCGTCTCGATGACGACCTGCGCCGCCTCTATGAGCTGATCTGGCGGCGTATGGCCGCCTGCCAGATGGAGGCCGCCAAGGTCGAGCGCACCACCATCGAGCTGGAGACCGCTGACGGTCGCACCGGCCTGCGCGCCACCGGACAGGTGGTGACCTTCGACGGCTATCTCGCTGTCTATGAGGAAGGCCGCGACGATTCCGACGACGAGGAAGGCGGCCGCCTGCCGTCGGTCCGCGAAGGCGCCACCGCCAAGGTCGAGACCGCCCGCGCCGACCAGCACTTCACCGAGCCGCCGCCGCGCTATTCCGAGGCCAGCCTGGTCAAGCGCATGGAGGAGCTCGGCATCGGCCGGCCCTCGACCTACGCCTCGATCCTGACAGTCCTGCGCGACCGCCAGTACGTGCGGATGGACCGCAACCGCTTCGTGCCGGAAGACACCGGCCGGCTGGCCATCGCCTTCCTCGAGCAGTTCTTCGACAAGTACATCGGCTACGACTTCACCGCCGGCCTGGAGGAGCAACTCGACCGGGTCTCGGCCGGTGAGGTCGACTGGAAGGCGGTGCTACGCGACTTCTGGACCGACTTCGGCCCGTCGGCCCAGGAGGTCATGGCGCGCCAGGGCGTGATCGACGCGCTCGACGAGGCCATCGGTCCCTACCTCTTCCCGCCCAAGGCGGACGGCTCGGACAGCCGCGTCTGCCCGGCCTGCGGGACGGGCCGACTGCACCTGAAGGCCAGCTTCAAGATGAAGTCGACCTTCATCGGCTGCTCCAACTATCCGGAGTGCCGTTACACGCGTGGCTTCGGCGCGGGCGGCGAGCAGGGCGAGAGCCTGGACCAGGACCGCGAACTGGGGATCGACCCCGCCACCGGCCAGCCGGTCATGCTCAAGAACGGCCGCTTCGGCCCTTATGTCGAAACCCCGGTCGAGGGCGACAAGCCGCGCCGGTCCTCCATCCCCAAGGGATGGGAGCCGCGCTCGCTGGACCTGGAGCAGGCCCTGCGCCTGCTCAGCCTGCCGCGTGAGGTCGGGCCTCACCCCGAGGACGGCAAGATGATCACGGCCGGGCTCGGCCGCTACGGCCCCTTCGTCGCTCACGCCGGCACCTACGCCAACGTCTCGGACATTCAGGAGGTGTTCGACATCGGTCTGAACCGCGCCGTCACCCTGCTGGCCGAGAAGCGCTCGGGCGCCAACCGTCGCGGGGGCGCCTCGGCCAGCGCGCTGAAGGACCTCGGCCCGCACCCCGAGACCGGAGACGCCATCCAGATCATGCCCGGCCGCTTCGGGCCCTATGTGAAGTCCGGCAAGATCAACGCCACCCTGCCCAAGACGCTCGACCCCGCCGTCGTCACGCTGGAAGAGGCCGTCGCGTTGCTGGCCGCCAAGGCCGCCAAGGGGCCGGCCAAGAAGCCGGCGCGCGCCGCCGCCAAGCCGAAGGCGGCCGCGAAGCCCAAGGCGCCAGCCAAGACCAAGGCGCCCGCCAAACCCAGGGCGAAGAGGGCGGCCAAGGCGCAGGCGTAACTCCCGGCGGGCATGGCGTCGGTCCGCCGATGTTGCACCAGCGAAGGCGAACCGCTATCTTCATCGGCTACTCCCCGACTTCGTGAAAAGAGACTCCGCATGGCACGCGTCACCGTCGAAGACTGCGTCGAGAAGGTCCCGAACCGTTTCGGACTGGTCCTGCTGGCCGCGCATCGCGCCCGCTCGATCTCCAACGGCGCGGCCCTGATGCTTGACCGGGACAACGACAAGAACCCGGTCGTCGCCCTGCGCGAACTCGCCGAAGACGCGGTGAGCCCGGAGGTCCTGCAGGACAACCTGGTCACGACGCTGCAACGCGTCGATGAGCGTACCGAGCAGGAAGAAGAGGCCGAGACCCTCGCCCTGCTGGCCGAGCCCCAGCACATGCAGATGAGCGAGCATGAGCTGCTGCGCGCGCTGCAGAGCGACCGTGACGGCGGCCAGGAGGAGCGCTACTGACGGACGCCAAGGTCGAAGGTCCGAAACCGGTCCCGACGTCGGCTCCCCAGCCGGCGCCGCCCGCCGCGACGGCCGCCAACGAATCGACCTCGCGTCCGCCCGCGCGCGCCAAATATCTCCGCCAGTTCGAGCTAACCGATCGGGTCAAGGCCTATGACCCGGGCGCCGACGAGGCGTTGCTCGACAAGGCCTATGTGTACGCGACCCAGATGCACGGCGCGCAGCTGCGCGCCTCGGGCGATCCCTATTTCGCCCACCCCATCCAGGTCGCCGGTATCCTGACGGAGTACCGACTGGACACGGCCTCGATCGTCACGGCCCTGCTCCATGACGTCATCGAGGACACGCCGGCCACCAAGGCCGACATCGCCGAGCGTTTCGGGACCGAGGTCGCCGACCTGGTCGAGGGCGTCACCAAGCTGTCGCGCCTGGAGCTTCAGGCCGAGCAGGTCCGCCAGGCCGAGAACCTGCGCAAATTCATCCTCGCCATCTCCAAGGACGTGCGCGTCCTGCTGGTGAAGCTGGCCGACCGTCTGCACAACATGCGGACGCTGAAGTACGTGAAGCCGGAGAAGCGCGAGCGCATCTCCCGCGAAACGCTCGAGGTCTACGCCCCGCTGGGCCGCTCGATCGGCATGCACCGCATCGCGACCGAGCTGGAGGAGCTGGCGTTCGAGCACCTGCATCCCTCGGCTCGGGACGCCATCATCCGGCGCCTGACCGCGCTGAAGCTGGAGCAGGGCGCCGCGGTGGGGCGCGTGACGGCCGAACTGGAAGCCACGCTGAAGGCCGCCGGCATCGACGCGCGGGTCTTCGGCCGCGAGAAGACGCCCTATTCGATCTGGCGCAAGCTGCAGCGGAAGTCGGTCGGCTTTTCAGCCCTGTCGGACATCTACGCCTTCCGCGTCATCGTGGAGACGGAGGCCGAGTGCTACGCGGCGCTCGGCGTCATCCACCAGTCGTGGTCGATGGCCCCGGGCCGGTTCAAGGACTACATCTCGACCCCCAAATCCAACAACTACCGCTCGCTGCACACCACGGTCGTGGGGCCGATGGGCGTGCGAATCGAGCTGCAGATCCGCACCGAGGCCATGGACCGGATCGCCGAGAACGGCGTGGCCGCGCACTGGCGCTACAAGGACGACAGCTACGGCTTCGACCCTGACGCGGCGGCGGAGGCCGGCGGGCGCGACCCGCTCCAGACCCTCAGGCACCTGGTCCAGGTGGTCGAGCATGGCGGCGAATCCGACGAGTGGGTCGAGCACGCCAAGCTCGAGATGTATCTCGACCAGGTCTTCGTCTTCACGCCCAAGGGCGAGCTGATCACTCTGCCGACCGGGGCCATGCCGCTCGATTTCGCCTATGCCGTGCACACCGAGGTAGGCGATTCCGCCGTGGGCGTGCTGGTCAACGGCGAGCACCGGCCGATGCGCACGCTGCTGCAGAACGGCGACGTGGTCGAGATCATCCGGGAGAAGGGCGCCGCCATCCCGCCGGACTGGCGTTCGCTGGCGGTGACCGGCCGGGCCCGTTCGGCCATCCGTCGGCACATCCGCTCGCTGGAGCGCGAGGAGTTCGGCAAGCTCGGCCGCAGCTCGCTCGAACAGGCCTTCGTCCGCGCCGGCAAGAAGCTCAAGGAGACGAGCCTGGCCCCCGCGCTGGAACGGCTCAGCCTCGCTTCCGAAGACGAGCTCTACGACTCCCTCGGTCGCGGCCGCATCGCCCCGGGCGCGGTGATGGAAGCCCTGTTCCCCGCCATGAAGGCCGAGGAGCGCAGGGCCGTCCGTGCGCGCACCCGCATCGACGGCGGCAAGGCCGGCCGCCTGTTCGTGCGTGGCGGGGGCCTGACGCCCGGCGTCAGCATCCATTTCGCGCCCTGCTGCTCGCCGGTGCCGGGCGACCGGATCGTCGGCATCGTCCAGCCGGGGCAGGGCCTGACCGTCCACGTCATCGACTGCGAGCGGCTGGCCGAATACCAGAACCAGGACGACCTCTGGCGCGACCTGCAGTGGACCCCGCAGGCCGAGCGGCTCGGGCTGGCGGCCGCCTCGCTCAGGGCCAACATCCGCAACGCGCCGGGCGTGCTCGGCCAAGCCTGCACCATCATCGGCGAGGCGGGCGGCAACATCCTGAACCTGAAGATGACCCACCGGCGCGAGGACTTCTTCGAGGTCCTGTTCGAGGTCGAGGTCACCGACGCCCGGCACGCCACGGTCATCGCCGCGGCGCTTCGCGCCAATCCGTCGATCGAAACGGTCGAGCGGACGAAGGGCTGAAGCCTATTCCGGCGCGTAGCCGGTCTCGACCTTGAGATAAGCGATCAGGTCACGCCGGTCGGCCTCGTCCGGGATGCCGGCGAAGGCCATGCGGTTGCCAGGCAGAAATTCGCGCGGGGCGGCAAGCCACTGGTCGAGCTGTTCAGCTTCCCACTGGAAGTCGGCCGCCTGCAGCGCCTCGGAATAGCGGAAGTCCGGATGGGCGCCCGCCTCCCGACCGAACAGACCCCACAGGTTCGGGCCGGTCATGTTGGCGCCGCCCTCGGGCAGGGTGTGGCACGACCGGCAGCGGGCGAAGACGCGCCGGCCGTTTTCGAGGTCGCCCTCGTTGTAGGGGGCCGGCAGGCTGACCAGCACGGCCTGGCGCTGCTCGTCGGTCATCTCGGGGCGCTCCGGAGCCGGAGCGGCCGGCGCCTCGGCCGTCTGGCTGTCGCCGCCCTGGCCGCAGGCCGTCAGGGCGAGAGCGAGGAGGGGAGCGAAAATCCAGGCGCGCATGGTGTTCATCCTGTCTGGGCGGACGGCGAAAAAGGGGTCGAGAGGGCGAGCTCACAGGCGGCCGCCCCGAGCATGGCGGCCGTGGAGTCCACCGCCGCACGGGCGGCGGGCAGCAGGGGGGTCATGTTGGCGTAGCCGTGGGGCAGGGGCGTGAAACAGCGGGCGTGCACGGGAATCCCAAGCTGCTCGAGCCTGGCTTGGTAGGCGCGGCAATCCGGGCTGACCGGGTCGGCCGGACCGCCGTAGGTAAGGACGCAGGCCGGATCATCGCTCGCGTCCGTCTCCAGCAGGTTGGGCGGCGAGCCGACCAGGCGGGTGCGGATGATGCCGACCGCCACGCGTCCGACCCGGCGCAGCCCCGCGTTCTCGGTGGCCCAGATCTCATCTTCGAGATGCAGCAGCGGATAGATCAGGCAGGTCAGGGGCACGGTTCCTGGCCGTTCGCGGTTCAGTTCGCGCGCGCAGGACAGGGCGAGGTACCCCCCGGCGGAGTCGCCGCCGAGCAGGAGGCTCGCGGAGCCCGTCGTCTGGAGCTCCCGCTCGAGGACCCAGCGAGCGGTCGCCATGGCGTCCTCGATCTGGGCGGGCCAGGCGTGCTCAGGCGCCAGCCGGTACTCGACCGACAGGATGGTCACGCCCGAGCCGTGCGCCAGCCGTCGGCACAGGGCGTCGTGGGTGCCGCTGTCGCAGAAGGTGAAGCCGCCGCCGTGCCAATAGATCATCAGCGGCGAACCGGGGGCCGTCTGGTGCGGCGCATAGAGCCGCGCGTTCAGCTGACCGGCTGGTCCGGGTATGACGAAGTCGCTGACCGCGCACATCTTCAGCGCGGCCTTGTCCCGGCCGACGGTGACGGCCTGGAGCGCCTTGCGCCCCGCGACCACGCCCAGGCCGTTCAACCGGTCGATCATCGCCGTTCGGCCTGGATCTCGGCCCATGGGCCTCCCTCGAAAGCTGGTGCCGGCTGAGGGGATCGAACCCCCGACCTTCGGTTTACAAAACCGCTGCACTACCGCTGTGCTAAGCCGGCGCGAGGCCGTTATGGCGACGGCGCCGGGCGCCCGCAAGCGCCTCGGCTTTGATCGTGGCGGCCCGCGCTCTATATGGGCGCCTCGCTTCTCAACGGACTCGCATGGCCCGCATCCTCATCACCTCGGCGCTGCCCTACATCAACGGCATCAAGCACCTGGGGAACCTGGCGGGCTCCATGCTGCCGGCCGACGTCTGGGCGCGGTTCAAGCGGGCGCAGGGCCATGAGGTCCTGTACATCTGCGCCACCGACGAGCACGGCACCCCGGCCGAGCTGGCGGCGGCCGCCGCCGGCCAGGACGTGCGCACCTATTGCGACGAGCAGCACGAGATCCAGAAGCGGGCAGGGGACCAGTTCGGCCTCAGCTACGACTGGTTCGGCCGCTCCTCCGGCGAACAGAACCGCCGTCTGACCCAGCACTTCGCAAAGGTGCTGGAGGACAACGGCCTGATCGAGGAACGGGTCGACCGGATGATCTATTCGGTCGACGACGCCCGCTTCCTGCCGGACCGCTACGTCGAGGGGACCTGCCCCCACTGCGCCTATGAGAAGGCGCGCGGCGACCAGTGCGACAACTGCGGCCGGCTGCTCGATCCGATGGATCTGAAGGATCCCTATTCGGCGGTGTCGGGCTCCCGCAACCTCGAGGTGCGCGACACGCGGCACCTCTATCTGCTGCAGACAAAGCTGGCCGATCGCATCCGGGACTGGGTCGGGCGGACGGACCTGCAGCCCCTGGCCCGCTCCATCGCCTACAAACACCTCGACGAGGGCCTGATCGACCGGGGCATCACTCGCGACCTGAAGTGGGGCGTGCCGGTTGTCGGCCCCGACGGCGGCCCGCGTCCCGGCATGGAGGGCAAGGTCTTCTACGTCTGGTTCGACGCGCCGATCGAATACATCGCAGCGACCGAGGAGTGGGCGGACGCTACGGGCCGCAGCTGGCGGGACTGGTGGCGCACCGACGAGGGCGCCGAAGACGTCCGCTACGTCCAGTTCATGGGCAAGGACAACGTCGCCTTCCACACGGTCAGCTTCCCCGTGACGATCCTGGGCTCGGGCGAGCCGTGGAAGACGGTCGATACGCTCAAGGCCTTCAACTGGCTGAACTGGTACGGCGGCAAATTCTCGACCAGCCAGAAGCGCGGCGTCTTCATGGACCAGGCGCTGGAGCTGCTGCCGGCCGACTACTGGCGCTGGTACCTGACGGCCTATGGCCCCGAGCATTCGGATTCGGCCTTCACCTGGGAGCAGTTCCAGGCCGCGACCAACAAGGACCTGGCGGATGTGCTGGGCAACTTCGTCAACCGCATCGTCAAGTTCGCCGAGAGCAAGTTCGACGGCAAGGTCCCCTCGGGCGGGGAGGCGGGGCCGCTGGAGGCCAGGCTGGAGGCGGATGTCCGCGCCGGGATCGCCGAGGCGACCGAGCATTTCGAGGCGATGGAGTTCCGCAAGGCGGCTCAGGCGCTGCGCGCCGTGTGGGTGCTGGGCAACGAATATCTGCAGGAGGCCGCGCCCTGGACGGCCTTCAAGACCGACGTCGACCGGGCGGCGGTGGGCGTGCGCACCGGCCTGAATCTCGTGGCCCTGTTCGCGCGTCTGGCCGCGCCGATCATCCCCTTCGCCGCCGAGCGTATCGCCGCCTCGGTCGGATCAACCGATCTGAGCTGGCCCTCGGCCGACGCCGATGTCCTGAACGTCCTGTCGCCGGGCCGGCCGGTGCAGGCCGGCGGCGTTCTCTTCGCGAAGATCGAGGACGCCCAGGTGGCCGACTGGACCGCCCGTTTCGGCGGTTCCTAGGGGTTCACCGCGATCAGCTCGACCCGGAACAGCAGGGTC
Source organism: uncultured Brevundimonas sp. (assembly GCA_946885435.1). Next base: position 14,337 of record CAMPGL010000023.1, read on the forward strand.
GAGTTGGGCGGGATGAGGTCGCCGCCGACCCAGCGGTCGCCGTAGGCGAGGTCAGCGGGGATGGCGAACTCGAAGGTCTCGCCCTCGCGCATCAGCTGCACGCCCTCGGTCCAGCCGGCGATGACGCGGTTCAGCGGAAACTCGATGGGCTCGCCGGCGTCGTAGGAGCTGTCGAAGGTGCGGCCGTCGATGAAGGTCCCGGCGTAATGGACTCGCACCGTGTCGGTCGGGCCGGGGCGAGCGCCGGACGGGCTAGCGTCGCCGACGCGGCGATACTGCAGGCCGCTGTCGGTGGTGGTCCAGCCGCGGCGGGTGGCGTTCCAGGCCAGATAGGCGGCCTGGCCGGCTTCCCAGCCGGCCTGGCTGGGCTCGGTCGGCGCGACCGTGACGGGCGCAGCGGTGGCGCAGGCGGACAGCAGGGCTGCAGCGGCGATGAGGGCGATGCGAGTCATGCCGCAAGGCTTAGCATGCCCGCCACACGAACAAACGGCGTTCCGGATGGACCGGAACGCCGCCAGTTCTTCGCACGACGCCCTGTGCTTCGTCGGGGGGAACCAGGGTGGGGCGGCGTGCGCAGGGAGAACAGCGACACCCCCGGAAGAGTTCCCGATATCCAGCCCTTGATGGTTGACGCCCGCTAACGCGATTTGTTGCCGAAACGTTGAGCCCGGTCACCGACACTCTCGGCGAGGATCGGAGGGCGGGCATGGCCAAAGCCTTGCGAAGCCTGGGCGCCAACGCCCGGGGGAATGTCGCGGTTATTTTCGCGTTGTCGCTGCCGCTCGTCGTGGGCGGCGCCGGCTTCGGCGTGGAGACGACGTACTGGTACCATATGCAGGCTCAGCTTCAGGCGGCGGCCGATGCGGCCGCGCATGCGGGCGCGATGGAGCGGCGGGCCGGATCGGACGACGACGCGATCACGGGCGTGGCCATGATGGCCGCGGCCGAGAACGGCTTTGACCCCGAACTGGGAACCGCGGAGGTGCACGCGCCGCCGGTGACGGGCCCTTCGACGGGGGGCGACGCAGTGGAAGTCGTGCTGGAACAGCCGGCGGAGCGCTTCTTCACGGCCATGTTCAGCGACGGCGAGGTCGGACTGCGCGCGCGGGCGGTCGCGGTCTACCGGACGGCTGCCGACGCCTGCATCCTGGCGCTGGATCCGACAGCGTCGCGCGCGGCGAACTTCGCGGGCAACACCGTGGTCACCCTGACGGGATGCAGCGTGATGGCCAACTCGACGTCGTCGAGCGCCGTAAACGTCCAAGGCTCGGCAGGGCTCACGGTGGACTGTCTGATCAGCGGCGGCGGTGTGTCCCTGACCTCCGGTGCGACGATGACCGAATGCCGCTCGGCCGTGACCCAGGCGCCGCCGGTGGCCGATCCGTTCGCCGACCTGGAGGAGCCGCCGGCGGATGGGGACTGCCTCAACGCCAACGGCGCCAGCCTGACCCCGGGTCGCTACTGCAGCGGCATGCGACTGGGCGGAGACGTGACCCTTGCGCCGGGGGTCTATTATGTCTCGGGTGGCGACTTCCGGGTGAACGCCAACACCAGGGTGACAGGCAGCGGCGTGACCATCTTCCTCGACCGGGGCTCGACGGTCAGCATCAACGGCAACGCCACGGTGAACCTACAGGCCCCGACCAGCGGGGACTATTCGGGGATCCTGTTCTTCGGCGCCCGCGACGCGACCGGAACCTCGACCTTCAACGGCACGGCCCAGTCGCGGATGACCGGGGCCATCTACATGCCCGGCCAGGCGGTCGAATACCTCGGCAACTTCGCCGGCCTGAGCGGGTGCACCCAGATCGTGGCGCGGACCGTCTCCTGGTCCGGCAGCACGGCGGTCGAGGCCGACTGCACCGCCTACGGCATGCGGTCTTTGCCGGTGCTGCACCTGGTTCAGCTGACGGAGTAGGGCGATGCGTTTTCTGTCATCTCTGCTGAGGAACCGCCGGGGCGCCGCCGCGATCGAACTGGCCATCATCGCGCCGGTGGTGGCGGGCATGGGTCTGCTTGCGCTTCAGGTCTGGAAAATCGGGGTTGAGCAGCAGCAGGCCGCCGCAGCTCTGGACGTTGCGGCCGACTACTACATGGGCGGCGGTCTGTCGGACGAGGCGGCGGCGCAGGCCGCGCTCGACGCCTGGACGGATGCGCCGCCCGACGCGGCGGTCAACCACGCCCGCTCGGCCCGCTGCGTGGACGACGAGGTGGCCCTGGACGAACTGTGCCCCGGCGGCCGGTCGCCGGCCATCTACGTCACCCTGACCGCCAGCGGCTCGAACGGCCAGGACGGCGAGGTGCGGGTGCGGGCCACGAGGATGATCCGTGTCCGTTAGGCGCCGCCTTGCGAAGTGCCGCAGCGGGGCCGGAGCGGTCGAGTTCGCCCTCTGTCTGCCAGTGCTGGTCTTGTTGGTGCTTGGATTGTTCGAGCTGGGCTGGACCCAGCATTGCCTGTCGAGTGTGCGTTTCAGCCTGGAGGCCGCCGGACGGCACCTGCAGCTCAATCCTGACGCAGGCGAAGCCGCGATCCGCGAGGTGGTCCTGTCGCACCTGGAAGATCTCGCGGGCGACGATGTCGAAGTCAGCCTGGCCACCGAGGCCAGCGGCCCGACGGGCCAGATGGGCGTGATCACCGCAGTCTACGAGCGAGAGGTCGGCATCCCCGGCATGGCGACCATTCCGCTGCGCCACACCCTGTCCGTCGAGACCCCGCTGTCGAGTTTCTGAACTTAACCGCGCCGTAAGCGCAAACCGCCACGATCCAGTCTGAGGAGACCGAAATGGACCAGCTGATCATCCTTCTGAAGGGCTCCGCCGTCCTCGGCGCCCTCTTCTGTGTCGGGGCCTATGTCTACGGCTACGTCCTGCGGCCCAAGGGCACGCGGCGGCTGCACGTGGCGAGCCTGCTGTTCTCGGGACTGGCGCTGTTCAGCGTGATCGGCCTTCTGCCGCAGGTGGTGACGCCTTCGAGCGCGGTCGCGGGCGTGACACTGGTTGTGTTCCTGCTCCTGTCGGTGGTGCTGCAGGCCGGCACCGCCTTCCGCGGCCGCGCCGCGGATCGCCGCGCGACGGACCGCCGCGCCGAGGACCGTCGCGCCGAGGACCGTCGCGCCGAGGACCGTCGCCAGCCTGTCGAGGTCATTCCGGCCGCTTCGACCGCCCCGGAACCGGCGGCGATGCGGTCCCGCGCGGCCTGAAAGCGGGGGCAACCCCCTTCCATCGTCGGCGAAACGCGCTATATAGCGCCCTCCGCACGAATCCCTTCGTGACGCGAAAGCGTCGAGGCCTGGCTCGCCCTTAGCCATGGCGAAGACGCGCTCCTCCCCGGGAGCTCCACAATCCGGCGTCCTGAAATCCGCAAGGGTTTCGAGGGTGGACGCGAGAGATGACGGCGCGAGCCGGCCCTGAGAGACGGGCCTGCGCGCGCCCTTTGACGTGGCGCGGGGAGCAGCTTTCCTGCGCCGGAACAGGGACTTTTGATGGCGCACTCCTTCACCGGCAAGAAGCGGATCCGCAAGTCGTTCGGCCGCATCCCCGAGGCCGTGTCGATGCCGAACCTCATCGAGGTTCAGCGGTCTTCCTACGAGCAGTTCCTGCAGCGCGAGACGCGCCAGCCGGACCGCATCGACGAGGGCATCCAGGCGGTCTTCAAGTCGGTGTTCCCGATCAAGGACTTCAACGAGCGCGCCACGCTCGAATACGTGTCCTACGAGTTCGAGGACCCGAAGTACGACGTCGAAGAATGCATTCAGCGCGACATGACCTACGCAGCGCCGCTGAAGGTCAAGCTGCGCCTGATCGTCTTCGAGGCAGATGAGGAAACGGGCGCCAGCTCGGTCAAGGACATCAAGGAGCAGGACGTCTACATGGGCGACATCCCGCTCATGACGGACAAGGGCACCTTCATCGTCAACGGCACCGAGCGCGTCATCGTCTCGCAGATGCACCGTTCGCCGGGCGTGTTCTTCGACCACGACAAGGGCAAGACGCACTCGTCGGGCAAGCTGCTGTTCGCCGCCCGCGTCATCCCCTACCGCGGCTCGTGGCTCGATTTCGAGTTCGACGCGAAGGACATCGTCTACGTCCGCATCGACCGCCGCCGTAAGCTGCCGGCGACGACCTTCCTCTACGGCCTGGGCATGGACGGCGAGGAGATCCTGCGGACCTTCTACGAATCCGTCCCCTACGAGAAGCGCGGCGAAGGCTGGGTCACGCCCTACAAGCCCGAGCGCTGGCGTGGCGTTAAGCCGGAGTTCGACCTGGTCGACGCCGACACCGGCGAAGTGGTCGCCCAGGCCGGCCAGAAGATCAGCGCCCGCCAGGCCAAGAAGCTGGGCGACACCGTCAAGTCGCTCTCGCTGGCGGCCGACGCCCTGATCGGCAAGTACCTCGCCGCCGACGCGGTCAACATGCAGACCGGCGAGATCTACGCCGAGGCCGGCGACGAGCTGGACGCCCCGATGATCGCCTCGCTCGAAGAGCAGGGCTTCACCACCATCGACGTGCTGGACATCGACCACGTCACGGTCGGCGCCTACATGCGCAACACCCTGCGGGTGGACAAGAACGCCAACCGCGAGGAGGCGCTGTTCGACATCTACCGCGTCATGCGTCCGGGCGAGCCCCCGACCATCGAGGCGGCCGAGGCGATGTTCCAGTCGCTGTTCTTCGATTCCGAGCGCTACGACCTCTCGGCCGTGGGCCGCGTGAAGATGAACATGCGTCTCGAGCAGGACGTGGACGACAGCGTCCGCGTGCTGCGCAAGGAAGACGTCCTCGAGGTCCTGAAGATCCTGGTCGGCCTGAAGGACGGCCGCGGCGAGATCGACGACATCGACAACCTGGGCAACCGCCGGGTGCGTTCGGTCGGCGAACTGCTGGAGAACCAGTACCGCGTCGGCCTGCTGCGCATGGAGC
>CAMPGL010000024.1 GCA_946885435.1 uncultured Brevundimonas sp.
AGTCGGTGCGCCTGATGGCCGACGCGGCGGTCAGCTTCACCGACAACTGCGTGGTCGGCATCGAGCCGCGCGAGGACAATATCAAGCGCGGGCTCGAGAACTCGCTGATGCTGGTCACCGCGCTGAACGGCAAGCTCGGCTACGACGCCTGCGCCAAGATCGCCAAGACCGCCCACAAGAACGGCACGACGCTCCGCGAAGAAGCCGTCGGCGGCGGCTACCTCACCGACGCCGAGTTCGACGAGGCGGTGCGTCCGGAGAAGATGATAGGACCGTCCTAGACCCGCGCCAGCACCATGAGGTCGCTGTCGTTGTAGCTCGCCACCGGCGTCATCTCGGCAGCGACAGCGGCGCTCAGCCGCGCGAACCCCTCCTCGATCTCCGCTTCCGTCAGGTGCTCGAAGGTGGAGATGGCGCGGTGACTGAGGCGTTCGGCGGTCTCGGCCAGGCTGGCGGACATCGGTTCGCGCACCCGCACCATCTCGACGGGCTTCAGGCCGACCGGCGCGAAAGCGTCCTCGACCTCGACCGTCTTCGGGAACATGGCCAGTTCGATGTCGCGGGCGCGCGGGAAGAAGCGGTGCCAGTCGATGTCCGGCATGCGGTCGCTGAACACCCCGCGGATAAACACCCGGCCGCCCGGCTTCAGAACCCGGTCGATTTCGCCCGCGGCGGCGGCGCGGTCGCGGACGTGCTGGTAGGACAGCATCATCAGGACGATATCCACGCTGTCATCGGCCAGCGGGATCGCCTCGGCCCGGCCAGCGATGTAGCGGACACCCGGATGCGCCGCCTCGACCTCGGCGACGGCGCGCATGCGGTCGGAGGGCTCGACCCCCGTCGCGCTCCCGAAGGTCTGCGCCAGCGCGGGGGTCAGCCGGCCAACACCCGAACCCAGGTCGAGCACATGAAGCGGGCGCTGCCGCGGCGCATGCTCGGTGAACGTTCGCATCCAGAGATCGCGCGCCGCGTGCGGCATCCGTCGGCCCCGCGCGTAGCCGACATGCTGGCGGTCGTCGTAGTTCACGGGCGAGAGGGTCATGCTCGACTTATGAGCGAGACCCCCGTGGCCGCAAAGGGGAACCGCTTACTGCTTGTCCGTCCAGCGTTCCTTGGCCTCGTCCTCGGTGAGGTTGAGGTGGACGTGCTCGTCGATGTGATCGACCCAGCTGACCGGGATCATGCGGTGCTTGAAGCCCGTCTCCAGGTCCATCTTGGCCAGTTCGATCTGGCCGTCCTTGACGTGATCGACGCGGCCGATGCGATGACCGTCCGAGGCGATGACGACCATGTGCTCGCGGATGAATTCGGTGACGACCACGGCGGCCTCCATTGTCCAATGTTCGGACGGGAAACGAGGGCGCGCCGCCGTTCGTTCCGGACAGGCGGGGTGGCTTCAGCTAGGCTGCGGGGATGGCCGAGATCATCAATCTCAACCGCGCCCGCAAGACCCGAGCGAAAGCAGCGGCGAAGGCGCAGGCCGCGGAGAATCGGGCCGCCCACGGCCGGTCCAAGGAAGAGCGCGACCGGACCCGCGCCGAAAAGGATCGCCGCGATCACGAGCTGGACGGCGCGCGGATCGAGCGGCCGGACGACGACCAGGACTAGGCCGTCTTCGGCGCCCGGATCAGCAGGATCTGCCCAGCCAGCACCAGCAGCAGCCCCAGCGCCGCCTCCCAGCCGAAGCGGGCGTCCTCGAACACCACCGAAACCAGCATGGCCACCGGCGGCGTCAGCGCGGAGATGTAGGACGCCAGCGCATAGCCCTTGGCCCGCGCCAGGGCGAAGTAGAGCGCGAAAGCGATGACCGAGCCAAACAGCGACAGATAGAGCAGCGAGCCGATGTAGCTGAGCGTCGGATCAAACGACCAGTCGATGCCGGTCACGAGGCCGTAGAGCGCCACCAGCCCAGCTCCATAGCCCATGGCCCAGGCCAGGGCGGGCAGCACCGGCGCGCCCTCCTTCTGCGCCTTCCAGGCGGCCAGGTTGCCCGCCGCGGCGATGACCATGGCGATCAGGGCGATGACCAGGCCGAAGACGGCCTCGGGACTGGCGTCCGTGCGTCTCAGCTCGGCGATGAACAGCGCGGCGACCCCGGCCACGCCCAGCGCGGCGCCCAGCCAGGCGCGCCAGGACGCCTTCTGGCCCAGCAGCAGCCGGAACAGCACCAGATTGGCGAAGGCCAGGCCGGCGAAGATCACCGCCACCACCGCCGAGGCCACGTGCCGCTCGGCCTCGTAGACCATCGAGTACTGGATCGAGAAGGTCAGCACCCCCTGGCCGAAAACCGCCAGGTGCTGGATTCGCGTCAGGCCGATCTTGTGCCCGCGCAGCAGGCAGAAGGCGAAAAGCGTCAGCGACGCCAGCGCGAAGCGGTAGGTCACCGACGCCACGGGATCCGCCGCCGGAAGCTGAAGCGTGATCGCGTACCAGGTCGTGCCCCAGATGACGCTGCAGATCAGGACGGACGACAGCGCCTTCACGTCCACGGGACGCTGCTGCGGGATCACGGGCGCGGTCACTTCAATCGAATCCGGCGAAGCTTGGGGAGGTAGCGCCGCGTACCACGCACCCCGACGGGCCGCGCCTCACATCTTGCGCCCGAATGCTTCAGGCGGCGCGCAGCTTCAGGCCTGCCCGCACCTCGGCTGGAACGGACTGATAGAGGGCCGGGCGGCGGATCTTGAGACGCTTGCGCGCCTGGTCCAGCGGCTCCGCGAACAAGGCTTCGTAGTCCTGCGCGGGCAGCCATTCGGCGGTCTTGCCGTTGCGCCACGCCTCCAGCACCGCCCGCCGCGCCGGGACCGACCGCGCCTCGCGCCGGATTTCCTGCGCCGCGCCGAAGCCGATGAAGGCGAACCCCAGGCTCTTCGTCTGGGCGTGGGAGAAACTGACCACGCAGGCCTCGCCCAAGGCGTCGCGGCCATAGCCGGTCAGGACGTGCCAGATGTCGTGCACGTCGCGCATCCGCCGCGCGTACCAGGCATAGAGGTTCTTGGCCTCGATCTCCTTGCGGACCTCGCGGCTCTGCATGGCCAGGCCTTCGGCCGACAGCCCCTCCCCCCGCATGAATTCGCGATAGGCGGCGCCCACCGTGCCGTCGGCGAACTGGTCCAGCCAGGCGGCGTCGTTCAGCTTCTGGTTCAGCTCGACCCGCTCATAGGCCAGCCGGGCCCCACCCGGCGTCCGCAGCAACCGGTTCAGTCCCCACGGCACCGAAGAGCCGGTCAGGGCTTCCATGATCTCGAAGACCTGGGTGGTGTCTTCCTTGTCCGCGACCAGCCGCCGGAAGGCGCGCAGGGCGCGCAGCGGCTCCAGCGGGCGGCCGCCGTTGATGTAGGTGTGGTCGGCGGCGGGATCGAGCGTCGTCATCAGGCGTGGCGTCTCGCGAAAGCGACGCCATACTAGCCGACCATGGGTCAGTTTCAAGAATGAACGGACTACGCAAGCGCTCGCTCACCCTGGCCGGCCACGCCACCTCGGTGGCGCTGGAGCCTGAGTTCTGGGCCGTGCTCGAACGCATGGCCGCCGCGCGCGGCCTTTCCCTCGCCGCCCTCATCGCTGGCCTCGACGCTGGCCGCGGCGAACGCCCGCTCGCGTCGGCCTGCCGGGTGGCCGCGCTGGAATGGAAGCCCGATTGACTCCCTACGGCCAAGGTTCATGGTGAACGTCTGGGCGGAGGCGTCGCCATGACTGACAAGCTCACCTTTTCGGCCATCGTCCTGGGCGTCCTGCTGGCGCTGGGACTAGGTATCGGCGGCTTCTTCATTGGACAGGGCGTGGTCAACGCCCGCGTGGGCGATCGCGCGGTCACCGTGCGTGGCCTGGCCGAGCGTGACGTGCTCGCCGACATCGCCGTCCTGCCCCTGCGGATCACCGCCTCGGGCGACGTCCTGTCGGAGGTCCAGGCCCAGATCGACCGCGACACCGCCACGGTCCGCGCCTTCCTCCAGGCCCAGGGCTACCGTCCGGAAGACATCGACCTGGGCCGACTTGAGGTCACTGACGTACTCGCCCGAGAATACCGGCCGGACAACGTCACCGCCCGCTTCATCGTCGCCCAGACCTTGGTGGTCCGCACAACCGACGTCGCCCGCGTTCAGGCGACCAGCCGCGCGCTGGGCGACCTGGTCCGCCAGGGCGTGGTGCTGCAGGACTTCCGCGGCCCCTCCTACTTCTTCACCGGCCTGAATGACGTCCGACCCTCGATGATCGCCGAGGCGACCGCCAGCGCCCGCTCCGGCGCTGAACAGTTCGCCCGCGATTCCGGCACTTCGCTCGGCCCGATCAAGCAGGCCACTCAGGGGTCGTTCGAGATCCTGCCGCGCGACCCCAGCGTCGACGGCGACGAGACGGCCTCGGTCAACAAGCGCATCCGCGTGGTGACCACGATCACTTACCGCCTTCGCTAGGCCTGGCCGGCGCTAGGTCGGGCCGGGGATCGGCACGGTCGGCGGATCGGGGGTCGGCGTCGGACCCGGCGGTATGGGTGCGTCGGGTAGCTCGACGGGCGGCACGGTCAGGTCCGCATCCTCAGTCCGCTCGGCGGTCCGGTTGGCCAGCACCCAGACGATAGCGGCCACCGCCAGCAGCAGGGCCGCGCCCAGCACTACCGTCCAGTTGCTCACGCCCGATCCGCGCCGCGCCATCCCATCCGTCTCCACAGCTTCGCTGGACGGAACGGGAATTCGGCTTGGCGGTTCCGGTCAGACCCTGCGCGCTAACGCCTTGGCCTGAGCGCGTGTGCTACTTATGTTCTCCTGATTCAGCTTCCGCTTGCACAAGGCCTACGTGTCCAACCCGCCTGCCCTCAAGGTCTCCGATCTCGCCCGCGCCGACGCTCCTCGCGCCGCCGACTACCTCGACGGCCTGAACCCGGAGCAGCGCGCCGCCGTTGAGGCGATCGAGGGCCCTGTGCTGGTCCTGGCCGGCGCTGGCACCGGCAAGACCCGGGTGCTGACCACCCGGCTGGCCCACATCCTCGCCATGGGCAAGGCGCGTCCCTGGGACCTCCTGGCCGTCACCTTCACCAACAAGGCCGCGCGCGAGATGCGCGAGCGGATCACCCACCTGATCGGCCCCTCGGCCGAAGGGCTGCGGTGGCTCGGCACCTTCCACTCCATCGCCGCCCAGATCCTGCGCCGCCACGCCGAGCTGGTGGGGCTGAAGTCCAGCTTCACCATTCTCGACACGGACGACCAGGAGCGCCTGCTGAAACAGGTGCTGGAGGCCGAAAACGTCGACAACAAGCGCTGGTCGCCCCGCGCGCTGGCCGGCCTCGTCGATCACTGGAAAAACCGCGGCTGGACGCCCGAACGTCTGCCCGCCACCGAGGACTTCGCCAACGGCAAGGCCCAGACGCTTTACCGGCTGTATCAGGAGCGCCTGCGCACCCTGAACGCCTGCGACTTCGGCGACCTGTTGCTGCACAACCTGACGATCTTCTCCAAACACGCTGACGTGCTTGAGGAATATCACCGGCGCTTCCGCTACATCCTGGTCGACGAATACCAGGACACCAACGTCGCCCAGTACCTCTGGCTGCGCCTGCTGGCCGCCCCGCGCGACGGCCATGCGGCGAACATCTGCGTCGTCGGCGACGATGACCAGTCCATCTACGGTTGGCGCGGCGCCGAGGTGGACAACATCCTGCGCTTCGAGCGCGACTTTCCCGGCGCCAAGGTCGTCCGGCTGGAGCGCAACTACCGCTCGACCTCCCACATCCTGGGCGCGGCCTCGGGCCTGATCAGCGCCAACCGCGGCCGGCTCGGCAAGACGCTCTGGACAGAGGCCGAGGGCGGCGAGAAGGTCCGCGTCACCGGCGTCTGGGACGGCGAGGCCGAAAGCCGGCTGATCGCCGACGAGATCGAGCGCCTGCGCCGCGACGGTCGCCGCTACAAGGATATGGCCATCCTGGTCCGCGCCGCCTTCCAGATGCGCTCCTTCGAAGAGCGCTTCGTCATGCTGGCCATCCCCTACAACGTGGTCGGCGGCCCCCGCTTCTTCGAGCGCGCCGAAATCCGCGACGCCCACGCCTACATGCGGCTGATCCAGTCGGACGCCGACGATCTGGCCTTCGAGCGCATCGTCAACACGCCCAAGCGGGGCCTTGGCGACACCTCGGTCCAGCGCATTCTCCAGATCGCGCGGCTCGGTGGCGTGCCGGCCATGACCGCCGCGCGCGAGCTGATCCTGACCGACGAGCTGACGGCGCGGGCCCGCACCTCCCTGGCCAACTTCATCCGCGACGTCGACCGCTGGCGCGACCTGCTGCCGACCACGCCTCACGCCCAGCTGGCCGAGGTCGTGCTGGAGGAGAGCGGCTACACCGACATGCAGCGCGCCGACCGCGCCACGGGCCAGACCCGCCTCGACAACCTCAAGGAGCTGGTCCAGTCGATGGCCCAGTTCGACACCCTGACCGCCTATCTGGAGCACGTCTCCCTGGTCATGGACCTCGACCGGGGCTCGGGCGAGGACGCGGTTCAGGTCATGACGCTGCACGCCGCCAAGGGGCTGGAGTTTCCGGTCGTCTTCCTGCCCGGCTGGGAGGAAGGCGTCTTCCCGTCCCAGCGCTCGATCGACGAGAAGGGCGAAAAGGGCCTCGAGGAGGAGCGCCGTCTGGCCTACGTCGGCGTGACCCGCGCTCGCGAGGAGGCCCGCGTCTTCTTCGCCGCCAACCGGCTGGTCTACGGTCGCTGGACCACCCAGCTGCCCAGCCGCTTCGTCGACGAACTGCCGCTCGACCACGTCGAGACCTCATCCGAGACCGGCTATTTCGGCGGCTCGCCTCACCTGGCCGAGGCCCGTTCGCGCTTCGACGACGCGCCAATCTTCTCGGGCGGCTACGCCTCGCCCGGCTGGCGCCGCGGCCAGGCCTTCACCGCCCGCCAGCCCGCCTCCACCCCGCGCGAGCGCATGGCGCGAAACGCCGTCATCGAAGGCGAAGGCCGCCTGGTCGCCGCCTCGACCGGCGCCTCCGCCTACTCGCGCGGCGACCGCGTCTTCCACCAGAAGTTCGGCTACGGCCAGGTCCGCTCGATCGAGGGCAACAAGCTGACCGTCAGTTTCGACAAGGCCGGCGAAAAGCGGGTCATCGACAGCTTCGTGGAGCGTGCCTAGGGCCGCGCCCCTCTAGATCGGCCGTGCGTCCAGACCCACCGCGCAGCGGCCGGCCAGCACGGACGCCTCCTCTCCCGTCTCCGGGCAACGCCAGTCCGGTGCGATCTCCGCCAGCGGCCCCATGACGAAGCGCCGGTCGTGGGCGCGCGGGTGAGGCACCACCAGCCCGCTCTCGTGGTCGACCGTGCGGCCATGCGCGATCAGGTCCAAGTCCAAAGTGCGGGGCGCATTGGCGGCGTGGCGGTCGCGGCCGAAGGCGTTCTCGATCCGGCCGAGCGCGGCCAGGGTTGCGTGCGGATCGAGGTCCGTCTCGACGAGGGCGACGCCGTTGATGAAAGGCGGCTGGTCCGGATCGGGCCAAGCCGATGACCGCCACCAGGAGGACCGGGCCACAACGTCGAGCCCCTCCGGCCGAAACCGGCACAGCGCCGCCTCAAGCAGCTCGCACGAGTCCGCGTACGGGCCTTTCAAGTTCGAGCCCAGGGCGATAACGACGGCCTCATCCCAATCAGACATTTTCGAACCGCAGGCCTATTGCCGTGACCTTCTATCCCAATGAACGCATCGCCCTGTTCATCGATGGGGCCAACCTCTACTCCGCGGCCAAGGGGCTCAACGCGGACATCGACTTCAGGAAGCTGATCGACGAGTTCCGCAGGAAGGGCGTCTTGGTGCGGGCGTATTATTACACCGCGCTCTCGGAGGGCGAAGACTATTCCCCGATCCGGCCGCTGGTGGACTGGCTCGACTACAACGGCTTCACCATGGTCACGAAGCCCATGAAGCGGTTCACCGATCACGAGGGGCGCACGCGCTCCAAGGGCAACATGGACGTCGAGATCACGGTGGACGCTCTGGATCTGGCGGACCGGATCGACCACGCGGTGTTGTTCTCGGGCGACGGCGACTTCCGGGCGCTGGTGCTGGCGCTGCAGCGTCGGGGCGTGCGGGTCTCGGTCATCTCCACCCTGAAGAGCCAGCCGCCCATGGCCTCGGACGAGCTGCGCCGGGCGGCGGACACCTTCATCGACCTGGCCGACCTGCTGCCGGTGTTCGGTCGCGAGCGGCGCGGCGCGGACATGGACGAAGCGCGGTGATCGACCCGCACGCCGAGCCGCCCCGCGACTGTCCGCTGTGCCCCCGGCTGGTGGCCTACCGGCGCGAGAACGCCGCCGCCCACCCCGACTGGTTCAACGGCCCGGCGCCCTCGTTCGGGGACCCTGAGGCGCGTCTGCTGGTCGTGGGTCTGGCGCCTGGTCGAACCGGCGCCAACCGGACCGGCCGCCCCTTCACGGGCGATGGTGCGGGCGTGCTGCTCTATGACACCCTCTTGAAGCTGGGGTTCGCCCAGGGGCGCTACGAGGCGAGGCCCGACGACGGCCTGACCCTGACCGACTGCATGATCACCAACGCCGTGCGCTGCGCCCCGCCGGGGAACAAGCCGTTGACCAGCGAAGAGATCACCTGCCGCCCCTACCTCGCAGGTCGGATCCGAGCCCTGCCCCGGCTGAAGGTCATCGTGACGCTCGGCGACGTGTCCCGCCGCAACGTGCTCAAGGCCCTGGGCCTGAAGGCCACGGCCACGCCGCCGGGCCACGCGTCCGAAGGACAGGCGGGACCCTACCGGCTGATCAACAGCTACCACTGCTCACGGCTCAACACGAACACGGGCCGCCTGACGCCCGAGATGTTCGAGGCCGTCTTCAGCCGGGCGCGCGACCTGCTCGACGGCTGAGCCGTCGGAACGCGAATCGGCTCGCTGCGTTCAGCCCCCAGTAGCTTGGAGGGCTTTGACGTGACTAAGGAAACCGTCCTGACGACGCGCGAACGGAAGGTCGCGGCCTGGGCGATCGCGATTGGCATGCTGCTGTGCGCCGTTGGCATGACCGGACGGGGCGTCATGGCCCAACCCTCAATCCCGGACCGCGGCGACATCGTCGCTTCCGCGCCCGAGGCCCAGCCGCTCACGGACCTGGGCTGAAGCTTCACGGCTGTTCAAACGGCTGGCTGAGGCTTATGGCCAGCGGACCATCGGAGGTCCGCCCATGCGCCGTTTCGTCGTTCTCGCCGCCCTGTTCGCCGCCGCTTGCTCGAACGAGGCCGCTCCCCCCGAATCGGACAGCCCGGCCGCCGCCCCGGCGGAGGTCACGGTCACCGGCGCCTGGTGCCGGCCGACGCCGGAGGGGCGGGCCATGACCGCCTGCTACGCGAGCTTCAACGCCACCACCGACGATCGGCTGGTGTCGGTGATCTCGCCGCGGGCGGCCCGCTCCGAGATCCACGAAGTGTCCACCGAAGGCGGCGTCATGCGCATGTCGGAAATGGAAGGCGGCCTGCCGCTGCCGGCCGGCCAGGCCATCGCGCTGGCGGCTGGGGGCGACCACATCATGCTGATGGACGTGACCGTCCCCCTGGCCGAAGGCGACATGGTGCCGCTCGCCTTCACCTTCGAATCCGGGGTGCAGGTCGCCCTGGAGGCCCCCGTCCGCGCCGCGCCGCCCGAGGGCGGCCCGGCCCACGCCGGTCACGGAGCCTGACACGGGCCGCAGAAGCGGCTATAGGCGCCGCCTCACGAGGAAAACATGGCCCTTAAAGTCGCGATCGTCGGCTTGCCCAACGTCGGCAAGTCCACCCTGTTCAACGCCCTGACCAAGACGGCGGCGGCCCAGGCGGCCAACTATCCGTTCTGCACCATCGAGCCGAACACCGGCGACGTGGCCGTGCCCGAGCCGCGCCTGAAGGTGCTGGCCGACATCGCGGGCTCGCGCGAGATCATCCCGTCGCGCATCACCTTCGTCGACATCGCCGGCCTGGTGCGTGGCGCCTCCAAGGGCGAGGGCCTGGGCAACCAGTTCCTGGCCAACATCCGCGATTGCGACGCCATCGCCTTCGTCGCCCGCTGCTTCGTCAACGACGACATCACCCACGTCGAGAACCGCATCGATCCGATCGCCGATCTGGAGATCATCGAGACCGAGCTCATGCTCGCCGACCTTGAGAGCCTTGAGCGCCGCCGGCCGCAACTGGAGAAGAAGGCCAAGTCCTCCGGCGACAAGGAGGCCGCCCTCACGCTCAAGCTGGTCGACCTGGCCCTGGCCCAGCTTAACGCCGGCCGGCCCGCCCGCGTGGCCGAGGTCTCCAAGGAAGACCGCAAGGCCTGGGACATGCTCCAGCTGCTGACGGCCCTTCCCGCCCTCTATGTCGCCAACGTCGACGAGGCCTCGGCCGCCGAGGGCAACGAGCTGTCCGCCCGCGTCGCCGAGCGCGCCCGCGCCGACGGGGCCGAGACGGTCGTCATCTCCGCCCAGATCGAATCCGAGATCGCCGTCCTCGACGACGAGGAGCAGGCTGAGTTCCTGGAGACCCTCGGCCTGGAGGAGCCCGGCCTGAACCGCCTGATCCGGGGCGCCTACCACCTGCTGGGCCTGCAGACCTATTTCACGGTCGGCCCCAAGGAGGCCCGCGCCTGGACCATCCACGTCGGCGACACGGCGCCCCAGGCGGCCGGCGTCATCCACACCGACTTCGAAAAGGGCTTCATCCGCGCCGAGACCGTCGCCTACGACGACTATGTCGCCCTCAAGGGCGAGGCCGGGGCGCGGGACGCCGGCAAGCTGCGCGCCGAAGGCAAGAGCTACGTCGTCAAGGATGGCGACGTGATGCACTTCCTGTTCAACAACTAAGCGGACTTAGTTCGGGCAGCGCGTGAAGGTCACCGACTGGCCCGAGCCAATCCAGGTCAGCTCCAGTTGGTCTCCTGACGGGCGCATGTCGACCGACTCGACGTTGGTCATGCCCTCCGCTTGGCAGGTGAAGGTCGCCGTCCACCCGCCGTCGGCAGGCTGGACCTCGGTCATGTCGCAGCTGTTCTCATAGCCTTCGAACCGGGTCGCGGTGATCCGCACCGGGCGCTCGGGGCCGGTCGTGTTCTCGCACCACGCTGGATCAGCGGCCCAGGCGCCGACGTAGGCGGCCGGCGTCGGAATGGGCTCCGGGGTCGGCTCAGGCGTCACCGGCGCCCCGGCGGATGGTTCAGTCGGCGGCGCTTCAGGCGCCTCGGCGGCAGGTTCACAGGCGGCGAGCGCGAGGACGGCGGCGGGCAGGATCAGATAGCGGGTCATGCGGGCGGAAACGCTCTCGGTAGACGAGGGTTCACGCCGCCGCCACGGCCTCGATTTCGACGAGCCACGATTCGTCGAAGATGCCGGTTATGATGACCGTCAGGGCCGGCTGGCGGCCTTCCAGCACCTCCAGCCGGACGGCGCGATTCTCAAGCGCGGACCTGCGATCCGAAAGGAAGGTCGTGACCTTGACCAGGTTGTCGAGCGTCATGCCGGCCGCGGTCAGCTGAGCCTCGACGTTGGCCCAGCACTGGCGGCACTGATCCTCGAAGGTCTCCGGCAGGGAGCCGTCGGGGCGGATGGGAACCTGGCCCGACAGGTAAAGCCAGCGGGCGGCGCCCTCGACCTCGGCAGCCTGCGGGTAGCTGCCCTGCACGGGCGGCGAACCGTCGCCGGTGCGGGGCGTGATCCTCACTGGCGCGCGGCGTCCGAGGCGGCGCGGGTGGCCGCGAACTCGGACGTCTCCTTCCAGGTCGGCCAGCGCTCGCTGTTGGCCAGATCGGTCGCCAGTCGGCGCAGCAGCTCCAGGTTCTCTACCGCCGAGCGCCAGTCCAGCTCGGCGGACCACTCGTCGGCCCGGCGGTGATAGAAGGTCGTCCACTGCTGGCGATAGGCGGGCTCTCCCGCCTCCCGGCCGCCCTCGTCCCAGTCGACCCCGTGCCACGGCATCAGCGCCGGCACCCCGGCCAGCGCATAGGGGAAGTGGTCCGAGCGGTAGTAGAAGCCCTCCTCGGGACGACCATCGTCGGTGATGACTCGGCCCTCCTCGGCGGCCAGCGCGGCTAGGTCGTCCTCCAGGCTGTTCTGGCCGACCCCGAAGATCGGCAGGTCCCGCGTCGGCGGCGACAGGGGCAGCATGTCGATGTTCAGGTCCGCCACGGTGGTCTCCAGCGGATAGATCGGATTTTCCGCGTAGTAGTACGCCCCCAGCAGGCCCATCTCCTCGGCCGCCATATGGGCGAAGACGATGGTCCGTTCCGGCGCCGGGCCGCTGCTCAGCACACGCGCCATTTCCAGCACGCCGGCGGTGCCCGATGCGTTGTCCCAGGCTCCGTTATAGATGGTGTCGCCGTCGGAATCCGGGGTGTCGCGGCTGCCGACGTGGTCCCAGTGGGCCGAGACGATGATGGTCTCGTCGGGGCGTTCCGTGCCCGGAATTCGCGCCATCAGGTTGTAGGTCTGAACCTGCTCGACGGTTTCGGAGGCGCTCAGAGACAGGGTGACGCCCTCGAGGTCGGACGCCTGAAAGGTCCCGTTCTCCGCCTTGGCGAAGGCCCGCTGCAGATCCAGGCCGGAGCCCCGCGCCCACTCGGTCAGGGGATCGATCGCGACATAGCCCGTCGCCTCGATGTTCTCGACCCCGACGACGCTCGTGGCGGGATTGCGGATCTGCGTCACCGCCTGGGTGAAGGCCGCATCCCCGGACGCCACCGGCAGGACGAACAGCACTGCGGCCGCGCCGCGCCGGAACGCCTCTTCGGTCTTGTAGAGGTCGAGCGAATAGAGCGTCGGGAACTCGCCGTTGAAGCGCTCGTCCCCCGGCTCGCCCATCATCACTACGACGACGGCGCCGCGGACGTCGAGGTCGCCATAGTCGTTCCAGTCGCGCTCGGGCGCATGGATGCCGTAGCCGGCGAAGACGACCGGGGCGTTAGTCACCGAAGCCTGGCCGTCGCCGTAGCTGGCGCGGACCACGGCTGATCCGGCGGCCACGAGATCGACCGACCGGCCGCCGACCGTGGCGGTCAGGCTCGCGCCAGGCTGGGGCGTGTAGCGGGTCAGGGTGACGGGCTGGCGCCACTGGCCGTTTGGGCCGCCCGGTTCCAGGCCCATCGCTTCGTATTGCGCCTGCAGATAGTCCAGCGTCAGGCGCTCGCCATCGGTGGCGGGACGGCGGCCGCCGAAGGAGTCCTGCGACAGGATCCGCACGTGCTCGGAAAGGCGCCCGGCCTCGAACGTCGCCTGTTGCGCACTGGCGCACGCTGGCCCGACCGCCAGCGCCATGAGCGCCGCAAAACCAACCAACCGCATCTGAACGGGCATCCGGTGCCTCCCCTCGCCTTTCGGCCTGACTGGCACGTCGGGCGAGGGGCGCACAGTTACAGTTCCGTCAGGATCACTGACGCTGGCTGGCCGTCCGGTCGCGCACAGGACGGAACTCCGTGCCCTCGTTCCAGGTCGGCCAGGCACGCGAGTTGGCGATCTCCAGACCGATTCCGTAGAGCAGCATGATGTCCTGGGCCATGCCGTTCAGGTTCCAGTCGGCGCGCCACTCGTCGTCCGCCTGGTGATAGCGGTTGGCGCGGTAGTCGTCCTCGGCGGCCACCACCGCGGCCCGGCCGCCGTCGACCAGGGCGGTGCCCCCGTCGGCGTACAGCATCGGCACGCCCTGCTTGGCCAGCGGGAAGTGGTCGGAGCGGAAGTAGTAGCCGGCCTCCGGCGAGGAGTCGGGCGAGACGGTCCGGTTCTGCATCGCCGCGTGGCGCGCCAGGTTATCCTCCAGCGAGGAATAACCCGAGCCGGTCACGCTGACGTCCACCATCGGGCCGATCACGTTCATCCCGTCGATGTTGAAGCCGGCGACCGTGGTGGCCAGCGGATAGACCGGATTGGCGGCGTAGAATTCGGAGCCCAGCAGGCCGCTTTCCTCGGCGGTGAAGCCGATCAGGACGATCGAGCGCTCCGGCCGCGGGCCCGAGGCGAACAGGCGGGCCATTTCGATCAGGGCCGTGGTGCCCGTCGCATTGTCCACCGCGCCGTTGAAGATGGCGTCGCCGTTGGCGTCGGCCTCGCCGATGCCGATGTGATCCCAGTGGGCGGTGTAGAGGATGGTCTCTTCCGGATGTGTTGTGCCCGGGAGGCGGCCGATGATGTTGTTCGTCTCGATGGTCGAGGACGCCAGGTCGTAGCTGAAGTCGGCGGTCGCGCCGGGCAGGGTGACGGCGTCGAACTCGCGGGTGCGGGCCTGGGCCTTCAGCGTATCGAAGTCGAGGCCGGCGCGGCGGAACAGTTCCACGGCGGTGTCGCGGGTGATCCACGATTCCACGGCGGTGCGCTCGGCCGCCGGGTTCTGGCGCACGATGTCGAACTGCGGGCCGGTCCAGCTGTTGCGGACGGTGTTCCAGCCGTAGGAGGCCGGCGCGTCCTCGTGCACGATGATGACGCCGGCGGCGCCCTGGCGGGCGGCTTCCTCGTACTTGTAGGTCCAGCGGCCGTAGTAGGTCATGGCCCGGCCGTTGAAGGTGTTCAGCGACGGGTCCTCGAAGTCCGCGTCATTGATCAGGACCACGGCGATCTTGCCGCGCATGTCCAGGCCCTCGTAGTCGTTCCAGCCGCGCTCCGGCGCGTTGATGCCGTAGCCGACGAAGACCAGCGGGGCGTCCTCGATGTTCACCCGGCCGGACGCCGGCAGGCGGGTGGAGATGACGACGTTCTCGCCCTGACGCAGCTCATGACTCCAGCCGCCCACGCTCAGGCCGCCGGACGCTTCCGAAACCTCGAAGCGGCGCAGGGTCACGGGCTGGACCCACTGCCCATTCGGACCGCCGGGCTCGAAGCCGGCCTCGGCCCACTGACGGGTGACGTAGTCGATGGTCATCTGCTCGCCCGGGGTCGCGATGCCGCGGCCTCCGAACTCGTCCGAGGACAGGATGCGGATGTGCTCGGACAGGTCGGCCGTGTCGGTCGGCGTCACCGAGGACCCGACACCCGAAGGCGGGGTCGCGCAGGCGACGAGCGAGAGGGCCGCCGTGGCGGCCAGGAGCGAACGGATCATACGGACAGCCTCCTCAAACTGTAACGGCCGCGGACCCTAGCGGCGACGTTTCAGCGAGTCACGCGCCGCCCTATTCGATCTCGACGACCTCGACCTTGGCGCCCGACAACACCAGGGCGATCTCGCCGCGCTTGAGCTTCAGGGCGTCCTCGCCGAACAGATCGCGCCGCCAGCCGCTGAGCGCCGGAACCTCGGCCTTGTCGCTGATCGCGATCTGCTCAAGGTCGGCGGCCGAGGCCACCAGCTTGGGCGCCACGCCCCGATTCTCGCACTTGGCCTTCAAAAGGACCTTCAGCAGTTCGACCACCGAGGCCGGCGCCGGCTGCCGCGATTGGGGCCGCGCGACATCGGGCGCATGCGCCTCGGGGTCACCCAGCACCTGGGTCAGGGAGGCGATCAGATCCTGGCCCATGCGCGAGGCGCCGAAGCCCTTCGGCACCGACCGCAGGCGGTTGAAGGCCTCGGCGTCAGTCGGGGCCTGGGTGGCGACCTCGTCGATGGCGTCGTCCTTGAGGATGCGGCCGCGCGGCTGATCCCGCTCCTGAGCCGTGCGCTCGCGCCATTCGGCCACGGCCTTGAAGGCGGCCAGATACTTGGCCGAGAATCGCTTGGGCTTCAGCCGCTTCCAGGCGTTTTCCGGCGTGACGTCATAGAGCATCGGGTCCGTCAGGCCCGCCATTTCCTGCGCCACCCACTCCAGCCGGCCTTCCTTCTCCAGCCGGTCGCGCAGCTTGGGATAGAGCTTGGCCAGATGCGTCACGTCGGCCAGCGCATAGTCGTACTGCGCCGTGGTCAGCGGCCGGCGGGCCCAGTCGGTGAAGCGGCTCCCCTTGTCGACCTCCTTGCGCAGCATCTGCCGGACGAGCGAATCATAGGCGACCTGCTCGCCGAAGCCCGCGGCCATGCCCGCCACCTGGGTGTCGAACAGCGGCACAGGCATGGCGCCCAGCCGATTGAAGATCTCCACATCCTGGCGGGCCGCGTGGAAGACCTTGGTGATCTTCGGATCACGCAGGAGATCGAGGAAGGGCGCGAGGTCCAGGCCGTCCGCCAGCGGATCGATCACCGCCTCGTGCTCCGGCGTCGCCGCCTGGATCAGGCACAGCTTGGGCCAGTAGGTCGTCTCGCGCATGAACTCGGTGTCCACGGCGATAAAGGGGGCGGAGGCGACGGCGGCGCAGAACGCGGCCAGCGCGTCATTGGTCGTGATCGGATTCATGGGGTAGCTATAGCCTCGCCCGCCCTCGCCGTGGCAAGAGCGCGGCGCTGATTTGCCGCCAGACGGACAGAAACCATGACGGACCGGCCCAATGGCCTCACCTACGCCGACGCCGGCGTGGACATCGACGCAGGCGAAGCGCTCGTCGAGGCCATCAAGCCGCTGGCCAAGGCGACTCGCCGTCCCGGCGCGGAAGCGTCGCTGGGTGGGTTCGGGGCCCTCTTCGATCCCAAGGCCGCCGGCTACGCCGATCCCCTGCTGGTCACGACCACGGACGGCGTGGGCACCAAGCTTAAGATCGCCATCGAGACGGGTCGCCACGACCACGTCGGCATCGACCTGGTCGCCATGTGCGTCAACGACCTGCTGGCCCAGGGCGCCGAGCCCCTGATGTTCCTGGACTATTTCGCCACCGGCAAGCTTGAGATCGAGGTCGCGCGCCGCGTGGTCGCCGGGATCGCCGAGGGTTGCAAGCTGGCCGGCTGCGCGCTGGTCGGCGGCGAGACGGCCGAGATGCCGGGTATGTACGGCGACGGAGAGTACGACCTGGCGGGCTTTTCCGTCGGCGCGGTCGAGCGCGGACAGGTCCTGCCCCGCCTGGACGACCAGGAGGCCGGCGACGTGATCATCGGCCTGGCCTCCACCGGCCCGCATTCCAATGGCTATTCGTTGATCCGCCGCATCGTGGAGCGGTCGGGCTTGGGCTGGGGCGACGACGCCCCCTTCGACACCAGCCGGACCCTGGCCCAGGCGCTGATGGAGCCGACCCGAATCTACATCAAGTCGGTCTTGCCCCTCATGAAGGCCGGACGGATCAAGGGCGGCGCGCACATCACCGGGGGCGGCCTGATCGAGAACCCGCAGCGCGGCGTGGCCGACGGCCTCAAGCCGGTCTTCGACTGGAACGCGATGGCGATGCCGCCGCTGTTCGCCTGGCTGCAAGAAGTCGGCGGCGTGGCCGAGCACGAGATGCGCCGCACCTTCAACTGCGGCGTCGGCTTCGTCCTCTATGTGGCTGAGGAAGGTGCGAATTCTGTCGTCGCGGAGCTGAACGCCGCGGGCGAAACCGCCTTCGCCTGCGGAACCCTCCAGTCCGCATGAAATCCCGGGTCGGCGTCCTGATTTCCGGCGGCGGCTCCAACATGGCCGCCCTGATCGCGGCGGCGCAGGACCCAGCCTATCCGGCGGAGATCGCCTGCGTGATCTCGAACAATCCGGATGCGGGCGGCCTGGCCAAGGCGCGGGCGGCGGGCGTCGAGGCCATCGCCATCGACCACCGCCCCTTCGGCAAGGACCGCGAGGCGCATGAGCGCGCCGTGGACGCCGAACTGCGCGCGCGCAACGTCGAATGGGTGGCCCTGGCCGGCTACATGCGGCTGCTGACGCCGTGGTTCGTCCGCGCCTGGCAGGGCCGGATGCTGAACATCCATCCCAGCCTGCTGCCGCTCTACCCGGGGCTGCACACGCATCAGCGCGCCATCGACGCCGGTGACGCGGAGGCCGGGTGCACCGTTCACCTTGTCATCGACGAGGTCGACGCGGGCCCGATCCTTGGCCAGGCGCGGGTGCCGGTCGTCCAGGGCGACACGCCTGAGACCCTGGCGGCGCGTGTTCTGGAAGCGGAGCACCGGCTCTATCCGGCCGCCCTCGCGACCGCGATCCGAGGCTGAGCGGACTTCAAGCCCGGGCGAACCCCCGCGTTTCCGGCAACAATACCGCAAGATTTCCGTCGCTTGCGCAAAGGCGGTGGTTGTTTTCGCACGTCGCCGCACACCGCCCTACTATCGGCCTCCGGCCTTTCACATCGAAGATGTCGCGAATCCTCGGACGGCTTGGCTGTCGCTCTGTCGCTGTGTCGCCCACGAAAAAGGCCCCCGGGTCGCCCCGGAGGCCTCGATCTTCGCCGTCACGCCGGCCTTAGCCGACGATCTGGTCGTCCGTGAAGAACTGGGCGATCTCGATCTTGGCGTTGTCGGCCGAGTCCGAGCCGTGCACCGAGTTCTCGCCGACGTTGCGGGCGTAGAGCTTGCGGATGGTGCCTTCGGCGGCCTGTTCCGGGTTGGTGGCGCCCATGACTTCGCGGTAGCGGGCCACGGCGTTGTCGCCTTCGAGGACCTGCACGACCACCGGGCCCGAGGTCATGAAGTCCACCAGCTCGCCGAAGAACGGGCGCTCCTTGTGGATTTCATAGAACTTCTCGGCCTGTTCGCGGGTCATCTTGATGCGGCGCTGGGCGACGATGCGCAGGCCGGCGTCCTCGATCACGGCGTTGACC
>CAMPGL010000025.1 GCA_946885435.1 uncultured Brevundimonas sp.
GGCGCCATTTCGACCACTCCAGCCGGATGCCCTTGGCCTTGGTCTCCGGGTCGAAGTAGCTCGGCCACTCCCACACGGCGATGGCTACGTGCGTCCGGGTGTTGAAGGCCGAGACGCTGACCTGTTCCGGGCCCCGGAAGGCCACTGGACGGACGTAGCAGTCCTCCAACCCCATGCGCTCGCAGGTCGCCTTGCAGGCCTCGTCGATCTCCGCCACGCTGAAGGGAATCTCGAAGTCGAGGAGCTGGGCCGAACGGTGCAGGCGCTCGGTGTGCTCGGTGAGCTTGAAGATCCGGCCGGAGTACATCCGCTCGCCTTCGAACACCGAGGAGCCGTAGTGCAGGGCGTGGGTCAGGACGTGGGTCTTGGCCTCCCGCCAGGGCACGAAGTCACCGTTGATCCAGATCCAGCCGTCTCGGTCGTCCATGGGAACGAAGGCCATTGATCCTGAACTCCAGCATGCCCGGCTCTTTCCTGCCGTCGCGGGCGGTTAGACGCGGACGAATCCCCACGGTCAAGCCGGAGGCGCGGGCGTGACGGAGGCGGGCGCCGGCGCGGCGCAAAGGCACCTGCTGATCGTCGACGACGACGACCGTATCCGCGACCTGCTGAAGCAGTACCTGTCGCGCGCCGGCTTCCGCGTGACGGGCGCCAGCGACGCCGCGGCGGCACGGCGCCTGACCGAGATGCTCGACTTCGACCTCATGGTGCTCGACATCATGATGCCGGGCGAGGACGGCCTGTCGTTCGCGCGCTGGCTGCGGGGCGAGCCGGGCCTAGCCAGCACCCCGATCCTCATGCTGACCGCGCGCGGCCTGCCGGACGACCGCATTGAAGGCCTGTCGGTCGGCGCCGACGACTATCTCGCCAAGCCGTTCGAGCCCAAGGAGTTGCTGCTTCGGATCGAGGCCATCCTGCGCCGGTCAGGCCCGCCCAAGGGCGCGCCGCGCGACGTCAAGCTGGGCGCCTGCCGCTTCGACCTGGAGCGCCTGGAGCTCACGCGCGACGGCAAGCTTGTGCGCCTCACCGAAGCCGAGGGGCAGTTGCTCAAGACCCTGGCGCTGAGCGCCAATGCGCCCGTGGAACGCCATGTGCTGGCTTCCAGCGGCGCCGACGCCGCCGGCCGAGCTGTCGACGTCCAGGTCACCCGCCTGCGCCGCAAGATCGAGGACGACCCCAAGACGCCGCGCTACCTCACCACCGTGCGTGGCGTCGGCTACATGCTGGCGCCGGACTGATGAGGCTTCAGCCTACCTCTTCGCTCTGGGGGACGTGACATGAAGGCCGGCTTCGGCAAGGTCTGGGCGCGGCTGCTCAAGCGTCGATTGCCCACGTCCCTCTGGGGACGGGCGCTGCTCATCATCGTGCTGCCTGTGTCGCTGATGCAGGTGGCCGTGACCTGGGCCTTCTTCGAGGCGCACTGGGAGACGGTGACTGCGCGCCTGTCCGACGGGCTGGCGGGCGACATCGCCTGGGCGGTCGAGAGCTATCGCGATGACCCGACGGCGGAGAACCTCCAGGAGTTGGCCGGGCGCGCCGAGGAGTCGATGGAGCTCTCGATCGCACTGCGAGATGGCGCGCGTCTGCCGACGCGACCGCGCCCTGCCCTCTTCGCCGCCCTGGACCGCTCGCTCGAGCGCGCCCTGTCCGAGCGGCTGGACGAGCCCTTCTGGTTCGACACCACCCGCTATCCGGCCTTCGTGGAGGTCCAGGTGGCGGTCGAGGGCGGGGTGCTGCGCATCTACGCCCCGCGCGAGCGCGCCTTCGCCACGCGAGGCCACATCTTCGTGCTCTGGCTGGGCGGGGCCACCATCCTTCTGACCGCGGTGGCCATCCTGTTCATCCGCAACCAGGTCCGGGCCATCGAACGACTGGCCGACGCCGCCGAAGCCTTCGGCAAGGGCGAGGCGCCCGACTTCAAGCCGCATGGCGCCCGCGAGGTCCGCCGCGCCGCGCGCGCCTTTCTCGACATGCGCGAGCGCATCCAGAGGCACATCGACCAGCGCACCGCTCTGCTCGCCTCGGTCAGCCACGATCTGCGCACGCCGCTGACCCGGCTGAAACTCGAGCTCGCCATGGCCGAGCCGACCGCCCAGACCCGCGCCATGCAAGCCGACCTGGCCGAGATGGAGCATATGGTCGACGAATACCTGGCCTTCGCGCGCGGCCAGGCGGGAGAGGCTGCCGAGCCGGTCGACATCGTCGCCCTGTGCGAGTCGGCAGCGGCCGACGCCCGTCGACTGGGCGCCGAGGTGACGGTGAAGGCGAGGCCGGGGCTGACCGCCACGGTGCGGATCGGTGGGCTCCGGCGCGCGCTCGCCAACCTCGTGGACAATGCCGCGGCGCATGGCGACACAGTCCGGATCGTGGCGCGCGCCCTGCCCTCCCGGGCGCTGGAAATCGCCGTGGAGGACGATGGCCCCGGCATTCCGCCCGAGCGCTACGAGGAGGCCTTCACACCATTCTCGCGCCTGGACGAGTCGCGGAACCAGAACCGCAAGGGCGTGGGCCTCGGCCTCGCCATCGCCCGTGACGTGGCGCGCGGGCACGGTGGCGACGTCATCCTGTCGCGGTCGGAGCTAGGGGGGCTGAAGGCCGCCATCCGCCTGCCGCTGTAGGGGCCTAGCGCGCCAGCTCCCGCGCGCGGTCAAGCGCGGCCTGCACGGCGTCGGCAAGCAGCGGCGCCAGTCCGCCCGACCGTGCCAGAACCCTGAGGCCGGCCTCTGTCGTGCCCCCGGGAGAGGCCACCTCAGCGATCAGTTCGGCGGGCGCCTGTGCGCTCGCGGCCATCATGGCCAGCGATCCGGACGCCGTGGCCTCGGCCAGGGCGAGCGCCTGTGCCCGCGACAGGCCCTGCGCCTCGCCAGCGGCGGCCAGGGCCTCCACGAAGGCGTACACATAGGCCGCGCCCGAACCGGAGACCGCGGTCGCCACATCGATCAGGTCTTCGGCGGCGAGATCGATCGTGCGTGCGATTGGGTCGAAAAGCGCGTGCGCCTCTGTTCGCGCGGCCTCGCTGTCCGACCAGATCGAAGCCACGCCTTGCGCGGCCGCGACGGCGGTGGTGGGCATCACCCGCGCGACCGGCCGGCCGAAGACAGCGGCCAGGTCGGCGGCGCGGACCCCGGCCATCACGGAAACGATGACGGCCCGTCCCGACAGGCGGGGCGCAAGGCCGGAGGCCACCTCGCGCCACTTCGCCGGCTTTACCGCCAGAACGACGCGATCGACGTCCAAAAGGTTCTCGGGATTGATGCGAGCCCCCTGCGTCGCCGCCGCGTCGGCGGCGGGCTTCTGGCTCGGCGTCAGGATGGCGACGTCCGACATCGGAAAGGCGCCGGTCGCGCGCCAGCCGGTCAGGATGGCGCCGCCGAGACGTCCGCAGCCGACGAGAAGGGTCTTCGTCACGGCCTCAGGCCGAGCCGACGGTCTCGAACATGCAGGCGTCCAGCGCCTCGACCGGGCTCTTGGCGCCGCGGATCATGAAGTCGAAGGCCGGGTGGAAGCGGTCCGCCGCCTCGACCGCCGCGTCGATCATCGAGGCCGCCTGGGCCAGTGTCGGCCGCTCGCCGTCCGGCAGGGACAGGGCGTGGCGGAAGACGATCTCGCCGTCCTCGGTCCAGATTTCGAAGTGGCCGAGCCACATGCGCTGGTTGATCAGCGCCACCAGCTCATGCAGCGCCGGGCGCCGCGCCTTGGTCGCCTTCAGGTCCAGCGAGCAGCAGATCTGCAGGCAGTCGCCCTCGGGCCGCCAGGCGAACCACAGCTCATAGTCCTTCCAGTCCCCCGCGATGGCGAAAGCCAGGTCGCCGTCGCCCACGCGGTCGAACGGCAGGTTCTCGGCCTGCAGCACGTGCTCGACGATATCGAGGGGGTCGTGCTGGGGCTCGAGCTCTTCGGCCGTGGGCGCGGTCATGCGGCGGTCCTGGTCGGCGACTCGGTCATGCCGAGACGATAGGGGTGTTCGCAGATTCGTCTCAACCGGCGTCGTCCTGAGGGCGAGCGGTTCGCCGGGAAGTTCCCGTTTTCGGAGCAGTTTTAAGCACGTCGATCTCCGCCCGGAGCGCGGCCACCTCGGCGCGCAGCGCTTCCAGCTCGTCCTTGCGGACGAGATCGAGTTCCACGGCGACCTTGTCCGCCTGGGCGCGCATGGCCGCCTTGGCCTCCTCGCCCGCCGCCTGGGCCAGGCCCATGGCGCCGGTGGTCAGCCGCGCGAATTCATCGAGGAGAGGGCTCTTGGTGTGCATGGGCGAAAGGACTCCTGCCCGTCGTGCCTGAGACGACGGTGGGCCCGATATGGTGAATCAAACGGTAACGCGAAAGACGCCGAAGCCGTTCAGGTTGTGGACCGCGGACTGCGATACGGCTCAGTTCATCTTGCGGCCACGGTCCTGCGGCATGCCATCGCGCTTGACCGGGGGGTCGAAGGCCGCTTAGCCGGTTCCACAGTTGTGACGAGACGAGGACCCTCGCCCATGAGACGCTCCCTACTTCCGGTGGTCGGAGGCCTTCTGGCCGTCGCCGCCATGACCGCTATGCCCGCCCAGGCGATGGCCCAGTCCCGCAGCCGCACCGTGCCGAGCGCGACGGAAATCCGCGAAGCGGTCGGTGACCTCATTCAGAGGGATCGCCTCACCTGCACCTACGCCGAAGGCCGCTTCATCGGCCGCAACGCCGAAGGCCGCACGCTCTACGAAGTCTCCTGCGAAGGGGCGCCCGGCTTCCTGCTGCTCGATACCGAGCCGGCGCAGCTGGTGAACTGCATCGCCAACAACGCCTCGGTGGCGGCGCGGCGCGCCGAGAACCCGGAAGCCGAGGTCGGCGCCGAATGCACCCTGGCCGCCAACGTCGACGTGGTCGGGGCGGTCAGCCCCTTCGCCACCCAGGCCGGCCTGACCTGCACCGTGGACCAGGCGCGCTGGGTCGGCGCCACGAGCTCGGGCGATCAGCGCTATGAAGTCGGCTGCGCCAACTCCGAAGGCTACTGGATCGACGTGAACGCGGCCGGCCAGGTCGGCACCGTCCTCCCCTGCCTCGAGGCCGTCGCCGCGGGCGGAACCTGCCAGTTCACCACGCCTCAGGAGCAGGCCGCCTGGGTCACCACCCTGGCCAGCTCGGGCGGTCGCACCTGCGCCGCCACCCAGGCCCGCTTCGTCGGCGCCAACGCCCAGACCGGCGCGCACTACTATGAGGTCGGCTGTTCGGACGGCCCGGGCTTCATGGTCCGCACCAACGCCGAGAAGACCTTCGAGGCGGTGATCGAATGCGCCGCCGCTACCGGCATCGCCGGGGGCTGCCGCCTGACCGAAGGCGCTGTCGTCGCCGAGCAGACGGCTGAGCAGTATC
Source organism: uncultured Brevundimonas sp. (assembly GCA_946885435.1). The sequence continues at coordinate 5,347 of CAMPGL010000025.1, forward strand.
AGGCCCAGCTGGCCTCGGCCGGCTTCGCCTGCGCCTATGTGTCGGCCGGAACGCCGCGTCAGGAGACCTCGGGCGACCGTCGCACGGTCGTCGAGTTCCAGTGCTCGGACCGTCCCTGGGGTCTGGTGGCCTTCCTGCCGAACGGCGCGGGTTCGCCCGAGCAGATCGACTGCCTGACGGCCCAGGCCCGCATCGGTGGCTGCACCCTGACCAGCCGTGGCGACCTGATCGCCGCGATCCAGGAGATGGTCGATGTCCGCCCGAGCATGGCCTCGTGCCAGGTGTCGGACTTCCGCTTTGTCGGACGCCTCTCGGCCGAACAGGCTGAAGAGAACATGTCCGGGGACGTGGTCGAGCTGAAGTGCGCCGGGGGCGAAGGCTTCGTCGCCGTGGTTCGCCCGGAGCGGACCGGCATCGTTCAATCGCAGACCTGCGCGGTTTCGGCCGAGCGGGGCGGCACCCGCTGCGAACTGACCTGACGTCAGCGCATCGTTGAAAGACGAAGGCCCCGGGAGCGATCCCGGGGCCTTTTTCGTGGCGGTCAGCCGTGGGCCGGTTCCAGGATCGGTTCGGGCTCGGTACGGGCGTGCAGCTTCAGGGCCGCGGCCAGCACGGGCTCCACCGGGACGTCCATCATGTGCTGGATGTGCTGGTTCAGTCCGGGGTCGATAACCCGGAACTCCTCCAGGCTGCGCGAGCCCCGGACAGCCTTGCCGCCCCACGGCCCGGTGATCGCCTCGTCAGAGGGGCCGAACACCGCCAGCGAGGGCACACCGGCGGCCACCGCCAGCTGGGTCCAGATCGAATCCGCGCCGATGAACATGCGCGCATGCCGTAGCGCGGCGGCCGTCTCCAGCAGATCGAGCTTGCCCTGGAGTTCGATGGTGCGCTCCCGCGCCACGGCGAACCGGATGGTGTGGGCCGCATCGCGGTCCGCCGCCGAGCCGACCAGCATCAGGCGGCCGCCTTCCATGGGTCCGCCGGGTCCGAGCAGCCGGGCGGCGACCTTGGTGAACCGTTCCGCCGGCCAGCGCTTGCCGATCCAGTCGACGCCCGGGCCGACGGCCAGGATCGGCCGACCGGTCCCGACCCGCGCGTCAGCCGCGGCCTTGGTCTCCTCGCCGAAATAGAGGAACGGGGCCGCCGGCTCCTCGAGCCTGAGCACCCGGGCCGCGGCCAGGACCGCGTGTTCGGGCTCCGGCGACGGCGCGCGCACGGCCCTCTTCTCGCGCCGCAGCCATCGGGACAGCTCCGAGCCGCGCATGTCGACGATGACGCTCCAGCGGCGGTCCTTCAGCCGGTCCCACAGCCGGAACCAGTCGGCGCGGCTCTCGCCCGGCAGGACGATCAGCTTTTCGAGCCCGGGCGTGTCGCGGAACAGGGGCGCCGTCTGCGGCGAGCCGACCACCGTGAAGCGCGCGCCGCGCGCCTCGCGCACCATGTGCGCCAGCACGCCGGACGACAGCACCGCCGCCTCCGGTTCGGCCTCCGCCAGGTAAAGAATGTCTAGAGGGCCCGCCATGCGCGGAGTTAACGCAATTCGCGCTGAGTCGTCGCTAGGCGAGCGCCGCGATCGAGCGTGAGATATTTGCGCGCGCACGCTTTTCGAACTGCGCCCGGCCCCACTGGCTGAAATACAGCCTCGGCCTTTCGAGGAAGTTCGTCAGGATACGGGCTCGCCCGACGCGGTAGAGGGCTTCGGGGACGAAGGCGTATTCGGCTCGAATGGCGTCCTCATAGGCGTCGAACACCTGTGCGGGAGCCCCCAGGATCGACAGGTCCATGTCCAGGAACTCCGCGAGGTCTATCGCGTCCTCGCTGGGGAGGTCCTTCGGCATCTCGTGGCCTGCAGTCGCGTGGATCATACGGACCGCCCGATCGCGGGTGGCTGGCACGGTCTGCGGCAGCATCGCCTTCACCAGCAGGTCCGCGCTGCGCGACTCATTGTCGGCTCGCGTGGGATCGTAGACGGCGTCGTGAAAGAGGATGGCGAGGAACACCGCTTCCGGGTCCCCAAGTGCGTCCAGACGCCCCTCCCACCATTCCAGCAGAGCCTCGACATGACGCCACACGTGATAGTGGCGCTGCGGCTCGGCGCAACGCGTCTTCAGGTCGACGAACACCGCGGTCGGCAGCCGCTCAAGGGCTGCTGCCGTGGCTTTCACGACCCCAAGAGCTCCCGCCCAATCAGGAATCGGCGGATCTCGTTGGTGCCGGCACCGATGTCGTAGAGTTTGGCGTCGCGAACCAGCCGCTCGACGGGCCACTCCTTGGTGTAGCCGGCGCCGCCCAGGGCCTGGACGGCCTCCAGCGACACCTTCACCGCGTTCTCGCTGGCCAGAAGGATGGCGCCGGCGGCGTCGTAGCGCGTCGTCTTGCCGGCGTCGCAGGCGCGCGCCACCGCATAGACGTAGGTCCGGGCCGAGTTCAGGGCGACGTACATGTCGGCGACCTTGGCCTGCATCAGCTGGAACGAGCCGATCGCCTTGCCGAACTGCTTGCGCTCGCGGACGTAGGGCAGCACGACATCCAGCGCCGCCTGCATGATGCCGAGCGGGCCGCCGGACAGCACGGCGCGCTCATAGTCGAGGCCGGACATCAGCACGCCGGCGCCGCCGCCGACCGGGCCCATGACGTTCTCTTCCGGAACCTCGCAGTCCTCGAACACCAGTTCGGCGGTGTCCGATCCGCGCATGCCCATCTTGTCGAGCTTCTTGGAGACGCTGAAGCCCCTCATCCCCTTCTCGATCAGGAAGGTGGTGACCCCGCCGTTGCCCTCTGCGGTGCGGGCGTAGACCACCAGGGTGTCGGCCGTCGGCGAGTTGGTGATCCAGAATTTGGTGCCGTTCAGGATGTAGCGGTCGCCCTTCTTTTCCGCGCGGGTCCGCATGGACATGACGTCCGAGCCCGAGCCGGCTTCCGACATGGCGAGCGACCCCAGGTGCTCGCCCGAGATCAGCTTGGGCAGGTACTTCTGCTTCTGCTCCGGCGTGCCCCAGCGGCGGATCTGGTTGATGCAGAGGTTGGAGTGGGCGCCGTAGCTGAGGCCGATCGAGGCCGAGGCTCTGCTCACCTCCTCCATCGCCACCACGTGCTCGAGGTAGCCCATGCCGAGCCCGCCGTACTCCTCCTCGACCGTGATCCCGTGCAGGCCCAGCTCGCCCATCTCGGGCCAGAGGTCGCGGGCGAACTCGTTCTTCTCATCGATCTCGGCGGCGCGCGGCGCCAGCCGGTCGGCCGCCCAGCGGGCGGTCGTCTCGCGGATCGCGTCGGCGTTCTCGCCGAGGCCGAATTCCATGGATTGGGGGGCGTTGGGAATGCTCATGGCGGCGGCGTAGCACCGTCCGCCGGGCCTCGCCAAGCGTCAGTCCTCGGAGCCGCCCAGGCGCTTGAACAGGTTGTAGGAGGCGATCCAGACGCAGATCACGCCGATCAGCACCAGCACCCAGCCGATCACGGTCTTTTCGTTGAAGCCGCCGGGCACCTCGCTGGCGTCGGCCAGCTGGAAGCCCGCGATCCCGGCGCCGAAGGCGACCAGGCCGACCGCACCCATGCCGAAATAGGCCGCCGTCTCGCTCCAACGCTGGGTGCGCCCCTCGGGCTCGGGCGGCGCCTCGGCCAGGACCAGGCCGTCCTCCGGCGCGGGCGGCGCATCTGACGCGAACAGGGTGGGCGTCTCGTCCGCGACCGGTTCTTCCGAAGCGTCCGGCTCAGGTTCGGAAGGAACGTCCGCCGTGGCAGGCGGCTCACTCGCTACTTCCGGCGGCGGCGTCAGGATCAGGACCAGCGGCGGCTCGGAGGCCTCGGCGGTCACGACGGGATCGATGTCCGGCGCGACATTGAGCGGGATCGAGTCTTCCAGTTCCTCCGCGGCCGCCATGGGCGCCTGGGGCTCGGACGTGCCGATCGGCGCGAAGGGTTCCGGCGGATAGCTGGCGTAGACGCGCGCGGCCACGCTGGCCTCGGCGATCACTGCGGGGGCCGGCCCCGGCGCGTCGGAGGCCGTGACTTCGAGAGCCGCCTCGGCGGGCGCCTCTTCCGCCGGCGCGGGAGCCTGGACGTCGCTGGGAATGGCCGGCGCGGATGGCGCGGCCTCCTCCAGCTCGGGTTGGACCAGATGCGCCTCGGCGCGCGAGGCGGAGAAGTCGATCTCCAGAGTCGCGGGCGGGGTGTCCGGCAGGGTTGCGAGGGCGGAAGGGTCGATGGTGGGCGTGACCATCGACGTCGGCGACGGGGCCGTCTCGCCGTCCAGCAGCATGTCGCCCTCGGCCGAGCGACGGCGCACCAGGGCGTCGAGCACCACCGGCTTGCCGCCGAAGGCGCCTGAGCGCCAGATCGCCATGGCCAGGGCCGCCTCGGTCATCCGCTCCTGGTTGACCCGGTCCAGCACCGCAGACTTCAGGAAGGCGGGGACGCCGACGTTGAAGGCGAAGCAGGCGAGCGCATCGAACTGGCGCTGGGTGACCTCCACGGTCACGGCCTCGTTCACCGCCGCGACCACCGGAATCAGGTCGTAGAGCAGCAGCGCTTCGGCGTCGGCGGCGGTGATGGTCGCTCCCTCGCGAGCGAACTGGGTGTGGCCGTGCCCCATGGTCCAGCGGCCGTCGGGCAGCTGCGCCGCGGTCAGCCTGAGGCCCTCAAAGCTCTTGAGGAGCTCGAGTCCCTGGCGTGACATCTTCATACGCGGTTGCATGGCGGTCCTGTCGGCGTGGCCCGAAATGGGACAAGAGAGCTCGCCCCATGAGGGAGCCAGCAAAGGCCGCGCCGGTTCCTAACTCGTCACGATCACAGCAGGATCAAGGCCGCCAGCCCCAGGAAGGCGAGGAATCCGATCGTGTCCGTCACCCAGCTGACGAAGACGGGAGAAGAGACTGCGGGGTCCCGTCCGAGCCGGTCCAGCGCCAAGGGCGCCAGGGTGCCCGCCAGAGCGGCCGCCACCAGGTTGATCACCACCGCCAGGCCGATAACCAGCGACAGCAGTTCGTTGCGCTGCCAGAGCCAGGTCACGCCCGCAAGGAGGATGGCGATCGCCATGCCGTTGGCCAGTCCAACCGCCACCTCGCGCCTGAGGATCCGCCAGCCGTTGGCCGCCGAGACCTCGCGCATGGCCAAGGCCCGGACCGCCACGGTCAGGGCCTGTGTCCCGGCATTGCCGCCGATCGAGGCGACCACAGGCATCAAGACCGCCAGCGCGACAAGCTGCTGAATCTCGGCCTGGAACACGCCGATCACCGTGGACGCGATCAGCGCGGTGCCCAGGTTCACCGCCAGCCACGGGATGCGCGAGCGCACGACCTCCAGGACGTTGGCGTCACGACCCGCGTCGGTGACGCCGGCGAGCGCCAGGATGTCCTCCTGGTTCTCCTCCTGGATGATGTTGACGATGTCGTCGACGGTGATCTGGCCGACCAGCCGGCCGCCCTTGTCAATCACGGGTGCGGAAATCAGGTGGTACTTCTCGAAGATGTAGGCGACCTCTTCCTGGTCCTGGTCGACTGCGATCTCGTTGATCGGCTCCATGATCTCCGAGAGCTTCACCTCGCGCCGCGCGCGCAGCAGGCCGGACACTGGAACTGCGCCCACAGGCCGATAGCCGGGGTCGACGACATAGATGTCGAAGAACAGCTCGGGCAGCTCCTCGCCGTGGCCCCGCATGTGGTCGATGGCGTCGCCGACGCTCCAGAACTGGGGCGCGGCCATCACCTCGCGCTGCATCAGGCGCCCGGCGGTGTCCTCCTCGTAGGACAGGGCGCTTTCGATGCCGGCTCGCTCGGCGTCCGGCATGGCGGCCAGCACGGCGCGGCGCTGCTCGTCCTCCAAGTCCTCGACGATGCCGGTGGCGTCGTCCGAGTCCAGCTCCTGAAGGGCCTCGGCCAAGGCGCCGGGCTCGACCATCTCGAGCACATCCTCGCGCACCCCGTCGTCGAGTTCGGGCAGGGTCTCGGCCAGCAGGTCCGGCGGCAGCCAGGGCACCACCTCGGCGCGGTGCTCGGCCGACAGGAAGCCCAGCAGGTCGGCCACGTCGGCAGGGTGCAGCGCCGAGATCAGCTCGCGCAGGCGCATGCCGTCGCCGCGGTCCGCGGCGTCGACCACCATCTCCACATATTCGGACGTGAGGGCGTAGTCCTCGCCCAGCGCCAGGTCTTCAAGCAGTTGGGCGGCTTCGGCTTCGGACAGACGGGCGGCTTCGGTGCTCATCGGCTCGCCCCTCCCCTTCAGCTACAGCCCTATGGCTTTGACCCTTTCAGATCGATGGTGCGGTCGAGAAGACTCGAACTTCCACTCCGGTTAGGGAACAGCGACCTCAACGCTGCGCGTCTACCAATTCCGCCACGACCGCTCGCATCGGAGCGCGGGGGAATAGCGCAGGGAATCCGCTTTGGGAAGGGCGGCAAAGGCTGCGGAACAAAAGTCTTCGTGGCCGCTTTATGGCGCCATGGTGGCGGCTGTTCAGATCTTCCTGCTGGCTCTGGCGACGCAGGCCGCACAGCCTGGCGAGCGGGCCGTCGAGACCGCTGCCGAACCCGACATCTCGCTCGACGCGACCGTCACCGCCGAAAGCGTTCGCTGGCGCCAGGCAGGCGACATGGAACTCAGCGTCTGGTCGCAGCCTGAAGGTGTGAACATCAACGAGTCCCTGTCCACCGGACTGCCCGACCCGATTCCAGTCGGTCGCACGTTTCGACACATCGAGTGGCGGGTGAGACTCCGCGCATCCATCGCGCCGCCCGAGGCCCCGGCCGCGCCCGAGCCGCCCGAACCTGCATCTCAAGACCCGCAATAGGAGACTGCCGTGAAGCCCTGGATTCTCGCTGGAGCCGCGCTCGCCGCGCTGTCGTTCGCCGGAGCCGCTCAGGCCCAGGACCGAGGCGTGCAGCCTGTCCAGCCGGTTCAGCCCTATGACCCCGCGCGCCAGACGGTCTATTCCGATCCGTCACAGGAGCCGGACGTCCTCCTCGATATCCCGAACCTTTCGGTCGAGGAGATCCAGCTGGAGGTCGAGGGCCTCGAAGTGCATCTCGCGCTCGACGCGCGGCTGGCCAACCTGCTGCAGCTGACGGCCGGCGCCGATGCGCGGATCGAGCGGGTCAATCTGACCATCTCGGGCGTGCAGGCTCAGGTGTTGCTCAAGGTACGGCTCGACAACGTCGCCCAGATCATCGACCGCACCCTGACCACCATCGACCGCAACCCGGAACTTCTTGAACGGCTCCTGCAGAGCGTCGACCACACGGTCACCACCGTCGGCGGGGTGGCCGGGGATGCCCTGCAGCCGGGCGGCGTACTGAGCCAGACAGTCAACACTCTCGGCCAGACCGTTCAGACCACCGTTGGGACAACGGGTCAGATCGTGGAACGCACGCTCGACAGCTCGGGCGCCGTGGTCAACCAGCGTACGGTCGGCGACATCCTCGACACCGCCCGGTCAGGCTTCGAGGTGGTTGGAGAAAGCACAGACAGTGAGGGCCGCACGGTCCGGCGCCTGCGCAATGAGGCCGGCGTGGTGGTCGAGGCGGTGCTTGATGAGGCCGGTCGGGTCGTCTCGACCCGCACCGTCGGGGGCTAGGCCGCTCAGGCCGCTCCGGCCATAAAGTCGTAGACGTCCGCCGGACGCGTCACGACAATCGAGATGCGGTCCTCGGAGATGGCGATCTCGCCGCGTGCGACCGGGTGATTGTTGGCGAGGATCCAGACCTCGTCGGCCTCGCCCGCGTCGAGCGGAATCACGGCGCCGCGGCCCATGCGCAGCAGTTGCTGCATGGGCAGGCTGGAGCGGCCGAGCACGACCGAAATCTCCACCTTCACCGATGCGACCTGATTGCTCACGCCTTCGAGCTTCCCCGCCACGCCCCAGACCGACACAGACACCCCACACGCACGCTTACTGGCCGCGACCTTGCGGGCCTTATGCTTGACGCGCAGTTAAGCTGGCTTGCCGAAAGCGGGTTTCGCCGCCATCTGCCGTGCCATGGAGCCCGGCCTCGATATCCTCAAGCGCGCCGACGCCCGGCCGGTCGGCTGGGCCGTGTCAGCCGGGCGGATCGCCTATCCCGAGGCGGTCGCCGCCATGGAGGCGCGCGCCGCCGCCATCGCCGAGGGCTCGGCCGGAGAGCTGATCTGGCTTCTGGAGCATCCGCCGCTCTACACGGCCGGCGTCTCGTCCAGGCCCGAGGACCTGCTGGCGCCGGGCGACATTCCGGTCTTCGAGACCGGACGCGGCGGCCAGTTCACCTATCACGGCCCCGGCCAGCGGGTCGCCTATGTCATGCTGGACCTGCGCGAGCGCGGCAAGGACGTGCGGCGCTTCGTGCGGGGGCTGGAGGCCTGGATCATCGGCGCGCTGGCCGAGTTCAACGTCGAGGCAGGCGCTCGCGACGGCCGTGTCGGCGTCTGGGTCGAGCGGCGCGAGGCCGGCCAGGTCCGCGAGGACAAGATCGCGGCCATCGGGGTGAAGATCCGCCGCTGGGTCAGCTTCCACGGCGTCAGCCTGAACGTGGAGCCGGACCTGTCGCACTTCGGCGGCATCGTGCCCTGCGGCATCCGCGAGCACGGTGTGACCAGCCTGGTGGACCTCGGCCTGCCCGTGACGATGGACGAGGCGGACGCGGCGCTCAGGGCCTCGTTCCAGCAGGTGTTCGGACCGACCCAAGGCGGGGAGCCGCCCGTCGGGTGAAATATCCGTAGGGAATCCGCCCTGTTGCCGCCACGGTCACGCTTCATCGGGCGAGCATGCAACGTCTCCGCCCGACCGCCCTCGCCCGCCTCCTCGCCACGCTCGCGCTGATCTCGGCGGCGTTCGCCACGCACGCCCAGCCCGTGGAGCCCGTCGGCGTGGCCGTCGAGGCCAACGGCCGGGAGCCCTGGGTCGTGACCTACCGGCTGGGGGAGCCGGCCCGCCAGCTGAGCTTCGCCCGCTCGCCCGACACGAGCCGTACCCGCGACTGGGCCGCCGGCGAGGGTTTCGAGATCGTGGCCACCGACGACGGCGAGGTCCTGCGTCGCCAGGATGGCGCGGCCTTTTCGCAGGCCACGGTGGTCATGCCGCCGCGCTATCGCGAGCTGCCCATGGACTATGCACCCTTCTCGCCGTTCGGCGACGGCGGGATGCTGGCCTACACGGGTCGGCTGTTCGTCTGTCCCGAGGCCTGCTCTGGCGACGAGCGCTGGGCCTTCACCCTCGAGGCCGCGCCCGATCTGAACGTGCTGGTCAACGGCGAGATCACCCAGGGACGCGCGGCCTGGACCGAGTCCGGCCAGGGCACGAATATCTACGTCGGCGCGGGCCGTCCGGTCGCTTCCGAGGCCGTGGTGGCGGTTATCGACGAGGCTCTGCCGCCGGTCATCCGCGATCAGCTGATGGCTGAGCTCCCCCGGTTCATGGACCAGTTCGCGGGCCACCTCGGGGTGCTGGACGCCCCGCCGATGCTGTTCGCCTCCTGGGACACCTCGGTCGTGGACGGCAGCTACGGCCGCCAGGGCGGGACCCTGCCCGGCCAGGTCTTCATCCACTTCTACGGATCTTTCTGGAACGAGGAGATGGCGCGCGGCGGCTTCGCCGACGGCCTGTCCTGGCACTTCGCCCACGAGGCGGCCCACCTCTATCAGCGCCAGATCTACACATCCGCCCGCGAAGGGTCCTGGATCCACGAAGGCGGCGCCGAGGCGATGGCGGCCCTCGCCCTGATGGAAGGCCGGCCCGATCAGGCCGCCGGCGTCGAGGCGGTGATCGCCGCCAAGCGGGCCGAATGCGCCGAACGGCTGGCCGGCCGCTCCATCCGCCATGCGCTTTCCGAAGGCGATACGGAGGTCCCCTACGCCTGTGGAATGGTCGTCAATCTGGCGCTGCATGAGGCGCTGCTGCGCGAAGCTCCCGGGAGCGACGGCCTGTATGCGGTATGGCGCGACTACATCTCGCGGGCGCAAGGCGCCGAGACCGTGACCGAAGCCCTGTTCCTCGAGGCGGTGGCCAACGTCGGTGGCGGCCCGCTTGCGGACGACGTGGCCGCCGCCATCGCCGACCCCCGCTTCGATCCGGCGGCCGTGGCCTTCTAGATCAGCGCCCGCATCGGGTTCGGGCCATAGCGGTTCGAGCCCTGCTCGGACGGCATCAGCGCCAGTTCGACGATGGCCCAGATCATCACCAGCACGCCCAGCATGTCGAGCACGCCCTCCGGGTGCGGCCAGACCATGATGAAGGCGAACAGGATCACCGCCGTCCACCAGCCGCTGCGCCCCCGGTCGTGCAGCCGCTTGGACAGCACGCAGGCGCCCGAGAAGAACAGGATCGGATAGGCGAACACGCCGGTGAAGACATTGTCCCCCAGCGCCGACTGATACAGCGCCAGCAGCACGATCAGCAGCACCGCGGCCAGCAGGAACGGCAGCCGCCCGACCCGGCCGGACGACGAAAAGAACAGTTCGGGCCAGTCGATGCGCTGGTTCATGGGGTCATTATCGGCTGGACCCGCTGACTCAGTCCAGCGTCATGGGCTGGTAGCGGGAGTGTTCCTTCGGGGATGGCCCGTATCGGTTAGGCCCCTCCGTGCCGTCCAGGAAGCCGAGCGAGATGAGCAAGAAAAGTCCGCCGCCGGCCCATACGAGCGAAAAGATTACCCATACCCATTCGAAACTGACCCAGACTGAGGCCGGCGCCCAGTTGAACGCCAAAGACACTGGCAGCGTGGAGAGATTGAGGGCGATCACGAACCAGCCGGCACTGTCACGGTCGTGGGCACGACGGATCGAAAGCGCCAACAACGGCCAGAAGAACAATAACATCCAGAAGTCCTGGATGATCTTCACCAGAGGGGGTTTGACCACGTTGGGGTCGATAGACACGTGTTCCCAGCCTGCGATTAGCCCCCACTGAGAGCCACATCAGCAGGGTCGATAGAACGGTCATCGTAATGCCGAGCACCCACCACTCAGAACGACGGCTGCGCCCCTGTGCGCTCAACAACAGCCTTACTTCGTCCATCGAGCGCTCCCCCAGAAGCGTCAGATCGCCGTTAGAGCATCAGGTAGCGCATCAGGCGAACTCGACCAGCACCTCGTCGGCGGCGACGCTGTCGCCGGCCTTGGGCCCCGTCGTCTTGACCGTCCCGTCACGCTCGGCCCGGATGATGTTCTGCATCTTCATGGCCTCGATCACGGCCACGGTCTGGCCCGCCTTGACCTCGTCGCCGGGCTGAACCTCCAGCGAGACGACCAGCCCGGGCATGGGCGAGACGATCAGCTTGGCGGTGTCGGCGCCCTGTTTCTCCGGCAGGCGGCCATGAAGCTCCGCGATGTCCGGGGTGAAGACCCGCACCCGCTGGCGCGCGGCGCGGTGGCGGATCTCGAAGCCGTCGGCCTTGCGCTTCACCTCGGCGGTGAAGGGCGTGCCGTCCAGCTCGGCCGAGAACTGCGGATCGCCCGGCCGCCAGCGCGCCTCGCTCAGCCGCAGGACCCGGCCGTCGTCCAGCGTCACGGCCAGGCCGTCGCCGCCGAGGTCGAGGCTGACGTGGCGGGTCTCGCCGGCCACCAGCACGGTCCAGTCCAGCCGCGGCGCGCGCGGTGACCGGGCGCGCTCGAAGGCGTGCATCATCACCCCCGCGGCGGTCATCAGGTCGACCTGGAAGGGCGTGGGCTCGGTTCCCTTGAAGCCGTCCGGGAACTCGTCCTTGATGTAGCTGGTCGACAGGGCGCCGGAGCGGAACCGCTCCTGATCCATCACCGCCGCGAGGAATGGCAGGTTGTGGCCCAGCCCCTCCAGGTGAGTCTCCTCCAGCGCCCGGCTCATGCCCTCGACGGCCGCCTCGCGGGTCGGGCCCCAGACGCACAGCTTGGCGATCATGGGGTCGTAGAACATGGAGATCTCGTCGCCCTCGCGGACGCCGGAATCGTTTCTCACCACCGTCCCGTCGTCGCGGCGGCCGGCCTCCGGCTGACGATAGCGCACCATCCGTCCGATCGAGGGCAGGAAGCCGCGGTAGGGATCCTCGGCATAGAGGCGGCTCTCGATGGCCCAGCCGTCGATCTTCAGGTCCTCCTGCCGGAAGGCGAGCGCCTCACCGGCCGCCGAGCGGACCATCTGCTCGATCAGATCCACTCCGGTGATCAGCTCCGTGACCGGATGCTCGACCTGGATGCGGGTGTTCATCTCCAGGAAGTAGAAGGACTTGTCCTGGCCGGCGACGAACTCGACCGTGCCGGCGGAATCGTAGCCCACGGCCCGGGCCAGGGCGACGGCCTGGCCCCCCATGGCGGCGCGCGCCTCCTCGTCCAGCAGGGGCGACGGCGCCTCCTCGATGACCTTCTGGTTGCGGCGCTGAATCGAGCACTCGCGCTCGAACAGGTGGACGATGTTCCCGTGCTTGTCGCCCAGCACCTGGATCTCGACGTGGCGCGGGTCGACGATGAATTTCTCGAGGAAGACCCGGTCGTCGCCGAAGGCGTTCAGCGCCTCGGCCTTCACCGCGGCGAATCCCTCGGCCATGTCGTCGTCGCCGTGGGCGACGCGGATGCCCTTGCCCCCGCCCCCGGCCGAGGCCTTGATCATCACGGGATAGCCGATCTCGCGCGCGATCCGGACCGCCTCCTCCGGCGTCTCGATCAGGCCCATGTGGCCCGGCACGGTCGAGACGCCCGCCTCGGCGGCGAACTTCTTGGACGTGATCTTGTCGCCCATGGCCTCGATGGCCTCGGGGTTGGGGCCGATGAAGGCGAT
>CAMPGL010000026.1 GCA_946885435.1 uncultured Brevundimonas sp.
CGCGCCTTGACGTGCGGGTCGCCCTCGGACTGCTTGAAGTCCTCCTTCAGCTCCTCTCGGCTCATGCGCATCTTGCGGGCGAAGGAGACGCGCTGCCACAGCCAGTCCATGGCGGCCGTGACTCCCAGGAAGGCCAGAATGGCCGCCATCAGGGCGCCGGCCAGCTCGAGCGCGACCGGCAGCATGGCGGCGGGGCCCATGGTGGCCAGGCCCGCCAGCTCCGCCGCATGCGACTCCAGCACCACCCAGGCGATGGCGCAGGTGACCACCAGCTTGAGGAAGGTCTTCAGGAACTGGACCAGGCCGTCGGCCCCGAACAGCCGGTTCCAGCCCTTCATGGGCGAGACCCGCGACCACTCGGGCTTCAGCTTCTCGGAGGTCCACAGAAAACCCGACTGGGCGATGTTGCCGCCGGCCCCGGCGATGATCGTCGCTCCCATGACCGCCGCCAGGATCGGGGCGGCGGCGAAGATGGCCATGCGCGCGATTTCGGTCCCGCCGCCGGCGTCGAGCGCGCCCAGCATCTCGTGCGGGCTCGCGATGAAGGGGACCAGGGCCTCGGCCAGGGCGATCGAGAAATGTCCGCCCGCGAACAGGACGACCCCGGTGGCCGCCGCCAGCGACAGCCAGCTGGCGAGATCCGGGGTCTTGGCGACGTCACCCTTCTTGCGGGCCTCGTCGAGTTTCCGTGGGGTGGCTTCTTCTGTTTTTGATGCTGGGTCCTGGTCTTCCGCCATGGCCTAGCCCCCTGCGAACAGCTGGAGGAAGGCCCGGTAGCGGTCGATGAACACCATGCCGAGCACGCCCAGCGACAGGGCGAACACGGACAGACCGAGCAGGATGTTGAGCGGCGCGGCCGCGAAGAAGATCTGGAACTGCGGCATGACCCGCCCGACCAGGCCGGCGGCCAGGTTGAAGATCAGGCCGAAGACGATGACCGGCGCGGCCAGCTGCACGCCGAGCGAGAAGGAGTCCGCCACCGTGCGGATGGCCAGCTCTGCCGCGTCGCCCATCATCAGGGGCTCTCCGGGCGTGATCAGCCGGTAGCTGCCCGCGATGCCGGCGATGAACAGGTGGTGCAGGTCGGTCGCGAAGATCAGGACCACCCCAAGCAGGGTCAGGAAGGCCGCCAGCGTCGTGCCCGGCTGGGCCTGCATCGGATTGGCCGTCTGGGCGAAGCTGAGGGTCGACTGCAGCGCCACGACCTCGCCGGCCACTCCGAGCGCCGACAGGAAGATGCGCATCACCGAGCCGATCATCAGGCCAATGATCAGCTCGCGCAGGATCCAGCCGACCATTCCGCCCATCGTGGGCGGCAGGGCCGGCAGGCCGGAGGCCAGCACCGGCGTCAGCGCCAGCGTCAGCAGGAGGGCGAACGCCAGCCGCACCCGCGGCGGCACATAGGTCTCGCCGATGCCGGGGATGAGCATGACGATGGCCCCGACCCGGGCGAAGACCAGGGCGGCGCGCCAGATTTCGTCGGACGCCGCATAGGGCTCCATCTCACATGCCCGCGATGCGGCCTGCGATCTGCTGGAAGAAGCCGCCGAGAAGCGCGCCCATCAGCGGCAGGAAGACGAGCAGGGCCACGAAGATGGCCAGGATCTTGGGCGCATAGATCAGGGTGGCTTCCTGGACCTGGGTCAGGGCCTGCATCAGGCCGATGACCACGCCGACCACCAGGCCGACGATCAGCACCGGCGCCGACAGCTGGATGGTCAGCCACAGGGCGTCACGCCCAACGTCCAGAACCTCGACCCCGTTCACGCTTCACTCCCGACGAACCCGGCGGATTTTGCCGGGCGCGTGGTTAACGAAGGGTTGGGATCAGGGCCTCCTGAACAGGTAGAGGCCGAACCCCAGGGCCTCCCGGCCCGCCGAGCGCCAGTAGTCGAGCAACAGGGCGGCCCGTTGCTGGACACGCTCCCGGTCGGGGTGGTGCGGGGTCTCCGCCGCCCAGCCGGCCACCGCCGCCTCGAGGGCGCCGGTGTAGGCGGCCCAATCCTCGTCCGGGCTGATGCGCGCGGCCACGAGCTCCAGCCCCGCCGCCTGCCCCCGCGCCCGCCAGCCGGCGTCGGTGGCGTAGTCGGGACGCCCCATGACGGCGTTCAGCGCCGGATCGGGTTCGCCTTTCCAGAACAGGTCGCCCCAGAGCAGCCACCCGCCCGGTTCCAGCCAAGCCGCCAGCCGAGTGAAATTCCCCAGCCCCGTCGATCCGAGCGCGGCGAGCAGGCGCCACGGCGCCCCTTCGGCAGCCAGCACATCCGCCTCGCCCTCGCGCACTGTCACGCCTTGCGAGCGGTCTCGCGCGATCGCGGCCAGCACCGGATCGCGCTCGAAGGCCTCCACTGCCAGCCCCCGCGCCGCCAGCAGGCCGGCGGCGGCCCCGTTGCCGCAGCCCAGCTCGGCCGCCCGGTCGCCGGGCCTGAGATCGGTGCGGTCGAGCATGGCCTCCAGCGCCGAGGCGCTGACCGGATTGCAGACGCCCATCCGGGCGTAGGCGACGTGGTTCATCTGGAGCATCCGCCCACCCTAGCGAGCCGCCCGCGCAAATCTACTTTACATCGTAAAGTGCTTTTGCTACATCGAGACCATCCACCGGGAGACACCATCGTGACCGACGACCAGATCAAGTCCCTTAGGGACGACATCACCTACATGAAGGCCTTGGCCGACGAGGGTTCGCGCGGACCGCTGCTCGGGGGCGCCATCCTCGTGGCCGCCGGACTGATCTTCGCGCCCGCCTCCATCGTGCACTGGATGATCGACACCCAGGTCCTGGCGGTCGGCCCCGAAGCCTATGGCTACCTCTGGATCGCGGCCGTGGTCATCTTCCTGGCGGCGCTGTTCGTCCTCAAGTCGCGGCTGGGCTCGCGCCCCGGAGCCTTCTCGCCGGCCAACCGCGCCTCCTCCACCGCCTGGATGGGCGTGGGCCTGTGCTGCTTCGTGCTCGGCCTGTCGATGGCCATCCTCGCCTGGCGCGCGGGGACGGAGGTTCCGCTGCTGTTCTTCCCGTCCCTGATCACCGCGCTCTACGGCGCCGGTTGGGCCGTGTCGGCGGCCATGTCGCGGCAGAAGTGGCTGTGGGTGGCCGCCATCGGCGGCTGGGTCGCGGCGCCCGTGCTGGCGCTCCTGACCGGCGAGCCGAGCCAGTACCTGGCCTATGCGGCCGCCCTGGTCCTGCTGACCATCGTGCCCGGCGTCATCCTGATGCGTCAGGAACCCTCGGACGTGGTGTGAGCATGGGCGACGGTTTCGACATCGAGTCCATCGACGAGGTCATCCACGGCCGGGTCCGGCTCGGGATCATGGCCTTCCTGTCCGGGGCCGACAGCGCCGACTTCGGGACGCTCAAGGCCCGGCTGCAGGTCACCGACGGCAACCTGTCGGTTCACCTGAGAAAGCTGGAGGAAGCCGGCTACGTCGAGGTGATCAAGAGCTTCGTGGGCCGCAAGCCGCTCACCCAGGCGAAGATCACCAAGGAAGGTCGGGCCGCCTTCGGCCGCTACCTCCAGGCCATGACGGCGCTGGTGGAGGACGCCTCCCAATAAGGCTAAGGATGCGCGGGTGAGACCGCGCATCCATCCCTTTTCCAAGGTCGAGAACGTCCGCGACTACGGCGACTATTCGACCGCCGCCGCCCGCCGCCTGCATCGCGGGCGGCTGTTCCGTT
This sequence comes from uncultured Brevundimonas sp., assembly GCA_946885435.1. Next base: position 3,674 of record CAMPGL010000026.1, read on the forward strand.
CCGGCCACTGGGCCGAGGCCACCGACGAGGACCTGGAGCGGCTGCACGGCTTCGGCGTCGCCACCGTCATCGACCTGCGTCGCGCGGTCGAACGCGAGCGCCAGCCGTCGCGGCGGCATGCGGCCTTTTCAGGCGTGGTGGTCGAGGCCCCGCCCCATGAGGACGACCTGACCGAGGCGCCGCACATCCAGTTCCTCAAGTCGACCGACCTGACGCTCGACAGCGGCCGGCGCTTCATGCTGGAGGCCTACCGCCGCATTCCCTATGAGACGCCGCATCTGGATCTGTTCGGCCGCTATTTCCGCGCGCTGGCCGACGGCGACGGACCGGTGCTGATCCACTGCGCGGCGGGCAAGGACCGGACCGGCATCCTGGCGGCGCTGACCCACCGGATGGTGGGCGTCCACCCCGACGATATGGTCGAGGACTACCTGCTGACCAACACCGCGGTGCGCCTGGCCGACCGGGCGCCGGACATCGCCGAGCGGCTGGAAAAGTTCACCGGCCGCCGGCCCTCGCACGACGCCGTCGTGGCCTTTCTCGGCGTCGAGGCGGTCTATCTGGAGGAGGCCTTCGCGGAGATCGACCGCGTGTCCGGCTCGCTCGACGCCTATTTCGAACAGGCGCTGGGACTGGACGCAGCGACGCGCGCGCGGGTGGCGGAAAGGCTTTGCGCCTGACGCGGATCGATCCCGTCGCGGCCATGCGTCCGTTCGGCGAGGAGGCGTGGGCGGCGCTCCTGACGTCGGACGGCTCCGAAGGCGCGACGCGGTCCTTCCTGCTGCGGCAACCCGACCGGACACTGCTGCTGAAGGCCGGCGACCCGGCCGATGCGCAGGCCGCTATCCGCGATTTCCTCGCCTCGTCCACGGGCATGGTCCTGGGGCTCGCCGCCTACGAGCTCGGCGCCCGGTTCGAGCCGGTGGAGCTGGCGCGCGATCCCGACTGGCCGGACCTGGTGCTGGCCCACTATCCGACCTGGCTCGAATTCGACCACGCGGCCCAAGCCGTAGCGGGCCTCGGCGCGGAGCCTGAGGCGGCGCTGGCCTGGCTCGGCGAGAGGGCTGCAGAGCCCGCTCGACCCGGCGCGACCTTCGAGCCGGACGCCGCCCCGGAAACCTACGAAGCCGCCGTGGCCGACGTGGTTCGCCGCATCGGCGAGGGCGAGCTGTTCCAGGCCAATATCGCCCAGGCCTGGCGCGGGGAGCTGGCGTCGGACGCCACGCCTTGGGGCGCCTTCGAGCGCCTCGTGGCGACCAGCCCGGCGCCGCTCTCAGCCTTCTGGCGGCTTCCCGGCAGAGCGCTGGTGTCGCACTCGCCGGAGCGCTTTCTGGAGCTGAAGGACGGCCGGGTGCGCGCCCGCCCGATCAAGGGCACCCGTCCTCGCGGGGCCACACCGGACGAGGACGCCCACCTGGCCGAGGAACTGGCCGCCAGCGCCAAGGACCGCGCCGAGAACCTCATGATCGTCGACCTCATGCGCAACGACCTGGCCCGCGTCTGCCGGCCCGGCTCGGTCGAGGTGACGGAGCTGTGCGTCGTCGAGGCCTTCCCCAATGTCTGGCACCTGGTCTCGACCGTCGAGGGCGAGATGCGGCCGGGCGCCGACATCGCCGCCCTGCTGGCCGCCACCTTTCCGCCCGGCTCGATCACCGGCGCGCCCAAGACCCAGGCCATGCGGGTCATCTCGGGGCTGGAGGGGCCGCGCGGGCCCTGGTGCGGCTCGCTGTTCCGCGTCGATCCGGACGGATCGATGGACTCCTCGGTGCTGATCCGAACTGCGGCCTTCGTCGAGGGCGCGGGCGGGTGGCGCTTCCGCACGCTGGCGGGCGCCGGCATCACCGCCGATAGTGACCCGGTGGCCGAACGGCTGGAGACCGAGGCCAAGATCGCCGGCCTGCGCCGGGCGCTGACGGAGGCTCCATGATCCCGGAGGACGACCGCGGTCTGCTGCTCGGCGACGGCCTGTTCGAGACCCTGCGCGCCGAAGGCGGGATGATCCTCGACTGGGACGCGCACTGGGACCGGCTGACGCGCGGATGCGCGACGCTGGGCCTGCCCGCGCCGGCCGAGGCCGAGGCGTTGGCCCGCTCGCGCGAGGCGCTGCAGACCGTCTTCGCCCCTGTCGGCGCCTTGCGCCTGACCTGGACGGCGGGCAGCGGCGGGCGGGGGCTGGACCGACCCCATGCGCCGGAGGGCCGCCTGCTGGTCTCCGCCACGGCCTACGAGCCGCCGATGAGCCTGGCCGCGCTGATCACCTCCAGCATCCGCCGCAACGACGGCTCTCCGACCTCGCGGCTGAAGAGCCTGTCCTATCTCGACAACGTTCTGGCGCGGCGTGAGGCTCGGGAAGCGGGCGCCGACGAGGCCGTCATGCTGAACACACGCGGCCAGGTCGCCTGCGCCACGGCGGCGAACCTGTTCTGGTTCGAGGATGACATCCTGACCACGCCGTCGCTCGATTGCGGCGTGCTCGACGGCGTGATGCGCGGCCGCATCATCGCGCTGGCGATCCAGTCAGACCTGGCCGTCCGCGAAGGCCACGCCGAACCTAAGGCGCTGGAGGCCGCTGCCGGTCTCTTCCTGACCAACAGCCTGATCGGCGTGCGGCCGGTCGCCAGCCTCGATGGTCGGGCCGTCCCGCCGCATCCGGCGGTCGCCCAGCTGGCTCAGGCGCTCGCGGTCGCGGCCTCGGGCGTCAGCTTGTAGGTCCGCGAGCAGTATTCGCAGGTCACGTGGATCAGGCCGTCCGGCTCGACCATCTCGGCGATGTCGGACTGATCAAACGCCTGCAGCATCACCTCGACCCGCTCGCGCGAGCAGCGGCACTCGGCCCGCAGCGGCTTGCCGGGCAGCAGCCGCACCCCGTCCTCGTGGAACAGCCGGAACAGCAGCGCCTCAGGCGACAGGGTCGGGTCGACCAGCTCGTCGTCGGCCACGGTCGAGAGCAGGGCCCGGGCGTTGTCCCAGGCCTCCTCGGTCGAGCCGCGGGTGTCGTCGGCCGCCACCATCTGGGCCATGATCCCCCCGGCCCGCCAGACGGTGCCCTCCGCCGTGGTCACCTGGCCGACGGCCAGCCGCACCCGCGTCGGCAGCTGCTCGGACTGCTCGAAATAGCGTTCGGCGCACTGCGCCAGGGTCTCGCCCTCGATCGGCGTCAGGCCCTGGCTGCGGCCGAGGTCGGGGCCCCGGTCGATCGTCATGACGAAGGCCCCCTTGCCCAGCAGGGTCTCGGCGCCCGGGCGCACGAAGCCCTCGCTGACGGCCGCGACCCGCTCCGCGTCGAACTTGCAGTAGCCGCGCACCGCGCCGTTGGTGTCGTAGTCGACGACCACATAGGCCACCGGCCCATCGCCCTGGGCCTGCAGGATCAGCCGGCCCTCGAACTTCAGCGAGGCCCCGACCAGCGCCGCCAGAGCCAGCGATTCGCCCAGCAGGTTGGCCACCGGCCCCGGATAGTCGTGGCGGTTCAGGATCTCGTTCGCCAGCGGGCCAAGCCGCACCAGGCGCCCGACCACCGGCCGGCCGGGAAGGAGGAACTGGGCCGTCAGGTCATCCGACGGCGGGGTGCTCGAAAAGGTCATCGGCGCCAGATAGGGTCCGCGGACCCATCTGGTAAGGGGACAGGCCGGAACCCGGTTCCGCGCCCGCCCGTTCGTTCGCTTTCGTTGGAACCGCCAAGCTCATGAGCCGACCCGCCCTCAAGCCGCTCGACCGCCAGACCATCGTCATCACCGGCGCGACCTCGGGCATCGGCCTGTCGACCGCCCGCCGCGCCGCCGAACGCGGAGCGCGCCTGTTCCTCATCGCGCGCGGCGAGAAGGACCTGCGTGCGCTCTGCGAAGAGCTTCAGTCGCGCGGGGCCCGGGCCGCCTATGCGGTCTGCGACGTCGCCGACGCCGACGGCCTGCGCGCCGCCGCCGACCGCTGCGAGCGCCTGTTCGGCGGCTTCGACACCTGGGTGAACAACGCCGGCGTCTCGATCTACGGCCCGATCCGCGACACCAAGCCCGAAGACCACCGCCGCCTGTTCGAGACCAACTACTGGGGTGTCGTGAACGGGACCCTGCTGGCCGCCGAGCGGCTGCGCGACCGACCCGGCGGCGGCTCGATCATCACCGTCGGCTCGGTGCTGGGCGACGCTCCGATCCCCATCCAGGGCGTCTATTCGGCCTCCAAGCACGCCGTCCGCGGCTTCATCAACGCCTTCCGCATGGAGCTGATCCGCGAGGGCGCGCCGATTTCCATGACCCTGGTCAAGCCGGCCGCCATCGACACCCCCTACAAGGACCATGCCCTCAATCTGACCGGCTCGCCGATGCGCAATCCCGGGCCGGTCTACGCCGCCCACGTCGTGGCCGACGTCATCCTGCACTGCGCCCAGAAGCCGGTGCGCGAGATCACAGTCGGCGGCGGCGGCCGTGCGATGGCGGCCTTCCATCATCTTCTGCCCGGCGTGGCGGAACCGATTTTCGCCCTGCTCGCTCCTCTCATGCACCTTGACCGCAGCGCGCGCGCGCGGCCGGTCGAGGACGCCCTGTGGGACCCGACAGAGGACGGATTGATGGAAGAGACCGCCTACCCCTTCGTGCGCCGCTCGAGCCTCCTGGCCCAGGCGCGGATGCATCCGCGCATGACCGCGGGCGGCCTGTTCGGCGTCTTCCTGATCGCCGCCGGCGTCGTCGCCGCCCAGCGGCTGATCGGCCGCGAGGCCCAGCCGGCCACCGGAATCCGCGCCTGGCGAGAGCGCGCCGAGGGTTGGGCGGAAGGGCTCGGCGACCGGGTGCGCGACCTCGATCTGGGCGGCCGGGTGCGGGACCTGCATCTGGCGGATCGCGCCCGTCCGGCGCTCGACCGAGCCGGCCGCTACGCCAAGGACCACGCCGCCGAGGGCGTCGGCGCCCTGGCCGCCGTCGCGGCGGTGGTGGGCGCGGTCGCCCTGGCCCTGCACGAGCGCGACCGCTTCCGCTGACCGATTTATCCCCGCCGGCCGCCTGACTGTGCCATAAGGAGCCATGCGCACAGATAGGAACCGGACGGTGCTCACCGTGACGAAGCACCTCGACCGCTGGGCCGTCGAGATGGACGGCGAGTACATGGATCTGTCTTCGGACAAGGAAGCCGCCTGCGCCGCCGCCAACCGGCGCGCCCGGGCGATGATGGACGGCGGCGAAGCCTGCCAGGTGCTCGTTTCGGGCGAGAGCTTCCGCTTCGGCCTTCGATGAAAAAGCCACCGCCGCAGGTTCCGGCCCCCGAGCGGCTCCGCGGCGAGATCCAGCAGGCCCTGGCCGACGGGCTCTCGCCTGACGCCCTGACCCTGCGGCTCACCCTCGGCGACGTGTCCCGGATCAAGCGCGACCCGTCAGTGGATGTCGCCGACGTCAGCTTCCGCGACGGCGAGATGCGATACCTCGGCGTCAGGGTGGTCCAGGGCGGCGTGGCCCGCAGCGAACTTGACCGCGGCGGCGCCGACTAGGCTTGCCGTCGGCTGAACGCCGGTCCAGCTTGGCGCCATGCGGCGCCTCCCCATCCTGCTGCTCGACTTCGATTCCACCCTGGTCGGCTTCGAGACCCTCGAGGCCCTGGCCGAGGTCGCGCTCGACGGCCGCCCCGACGCGGATGCGCGCCGGGCCGAGATCGCGCGCCTGACGGACGAGGCCATGGAGGGCCGGCTCGATTTCAACGAGGCCCTGACACGCCGACTGGCCCTCGTCGAGGCCGACCGCGGCCATGTCGAGGCGGTGGCAGACCGCGCCGTCGCGGCCCTGACCCCGTCCGTCCGGCGCAACCTCGAGGCTCTGCGCCGCCACGCGGACCGCATCCACATCCTGTCGGCCGGCTTTCGCGAGATCATCGCCCCGGTGGCCGAGGCCATGGGGCTCGACCCCGCCCACGTCCACTGCAACGACCTGGCTTATGACGGGGCGGGCCGGGTCGTCGGGGCCGACGGCTCCAACCCGCTGGCCTGGGAGGACGGCAAGATCGAGGCGGTGCGCGCCCTGGCGCTCGACGGCCCCGTCGTCATGGTCGGCGACGGCTGGGGCGACTGGCGGGTGCGCGAGGCGGGCCTGGCCGACCGCTTCTGGGCCTACACTGAGGTGGTCACGCGCGACCGCGTGGTCGAGCGCGCCGACGCGACAGCTTCGACGCTGGACGAGATCCTGCACGCCGAGGGGTTCGCCGCCCGCTTCTCCTATCCGCGCGGGCGGATGAAGGTGCTGCTGCTGGAGAACGTCCACCCCCGCGCCGTCGAGCGCTTCAGGGCCGAGGGCTACGCCGTCGAGACCCTCAAGGGCGCGCTCACCGAAGAGCGGCTGATCGAGCGTATCCAGGGCGTGCACGTGCTGGGCGTCCGCTCCAAGAGCGAGGTGACCGCGCGCGTCCTGGCCGCCGCGGACCGGCTGCTGGCCGTCGGCGCCTTCTGCATCGGCACCAACCAGATCGACCTGGCCGCCGCCGCCGAGAAGGGCGTGGCCGTCTTCAACGCCCCCTATTCCAACACCCGCTCGGTGGTGGAGCTGGTCATCGGCCTGACCGTGGCCCTGACGCGGCGCGTCGCCGACAAGTCCTCAGCGCTCCACGCCGGCCGCTGGGAGAAGACCGCCGACGGGGCGCACGAGCTGCGCGGCCAGACACTGGGCGTCGTCGGCTACGGCGCCATCGGCTCGCAGCTCTCGGTCCTGGCCGAGGCCATGGGTATGAAGGTCGTCTTCCACGACCTCGACGAGAAGCTGGCGCTCGGCAACGCGCGCCGCGTCCGCAGCCTGGACGAGGTCCTGGCCGAGGCCGACGTCCTGACCGTCCACGTCGACGGACGGCGCGAGAACGCGAACCTGATCGGCCCGGCTCAGTTCGCCCGCATGAAGCCCGGCGCCCTGTTCATCAACCTGTCGCGCGGCCACGTCGTGGACATCGAGGCCCTGGCCGACGCCGTGCGCTCGGGCCGCCTAGGCGGGGCGGCGGTGGACGTCTTCCCGGAGGAGCCGGCCTCGAACACCGACGGCTTCGTCACGCCGCTTCAGGGCCTGCCCAACATCATCCTGACCCCGCACATCGGCGGCTCGACCGAGGAGGCGCAGGAAGCCATCGCCGACTTCGCCTCGGAGCGGCTGCTCGGCTTCCTCAACCGCGGCGACACGACCTTCAGCGTCAACTTGCCCAACGTCCGCCTGTCCGAAGTCACCGGCGCCCACCGCCTGCTGCACATCCACAGGAACCAGCCCGGCGTCCTCGCCGCCATCAACCGGGCGCTTGCGGAGGGCGGCCTCAACATCCTCGCCCAGCACCTCAAGACCGACGAGCGCACCGGCTACGTCATCGTGGACGTGGAGGGGGACTATGATCCGGCGGCGCTGGAGGGCCTGAAGGCGGTCGACGGCGCGCTGCGGTTCAGGGTGCTGTACTGAGCGCCCAGGGGCCCGGGCGAAGGCCCCGAGCCGCATCGGCCAGGGCGCGCAACGGAGGTGGCGGCCCGTTTTCAGGGCTTCGAAGGTAATCCCCCGGTCACCCCGGTTTCATGCTAGAACCACCTACGGCCACTTGGCGCTGCGGTGCGTTCTTGGTCCAGCGCGCGGCGCTGAAAGAGGCGGCTGGCCGCCAGGACACTCGGCACATGATCTGGCTTTGGACAGGGTTGGCCGTGGCCGTGGTCATCCCCTGGCTGACCGTCAGGCGTGCGCTCAACACCACCTATCACATCCAGGGGTTCCGCGAGGGGACCAAGGTCTGGCTGGGCGCCGTCGTCATTGCAACGCCCGTTACGGTCGGACTTTCCTGGCTGCTGTCGCGGCTGGTCTGGCAGTTGACCTAGTCGGCGCGGCTTCCGGAACGCGCCCGACGAACCGAGCCATGGCGCCAGGAGGGCCCAGCCGATGGAATCCATGCACGATATTCGTCAGCGATGGAGATACCTCCGACAGCTCCTGCTGGATCAGTTGGATCGGTTCGAAAGCGGAGCGATGAGCCTGCACGTCGCCGGTCAGGACACCAGTCCCCACGCTATCGACATCATCAAGAAGAACATCCTCGAGTTCGATCGCCTGATCTCCGACAGCAAACACCGCGAGGCTCGAATAGACGCGCTTGACGATGACCCGGACAGTCGGGGCCCGTGACCTATCTTGTCCGACAAGCGCGAGACGGCCGCACGCTTGAGCGAAGCGTGTCGTCGGCGAAGGACGCCGGCGAGGTCGCAGCGTCCTGGGCGCCGTACGGACAGGTCTGGATCGTGGCTCCCGGCGGAGAGCTGTTCAGCCATGAGGCGTTTCAAGCGCGTATCGTCGACGCTGTGAAATACCGGAACAGCTAGTCCCGCCGCTCGCGCGGGTCGCGGACTAGATGGCCATGCTCCGCCCATGATTTTCGCGCCTCCCGTCCAGCTTTTAGAAAAATAAACTTCCGCTAATGCCTAGTATCTTAAGGCATCAACCCATATATTTGTTCTGTCGAACTCTGCTGCGTCACGCCCCTGTCCGATCTGCTTACGCACTGAGGTCATTCGCCACACATTTCAGATCTCGACGGAAACGAGGGCTCCATCCTCGAACACCTTCTAAGGAGACTGAATAATGGCTACCGGCACCGTCAAATGGTTCAATGGCGTCAAGGGCTACGGCTTCATCGAGCCGCAAGCTGGCGGACGTGACGTTTTCGTCCACGCCTCCGCCGTCGAACAGGCGGGCCTGGGCGCCATCCACGAAGGCCAGACACTCTCGTATGAAGTGGAGCGCGACGCTCGCTCCGGCAAGGAATCCGCCGGCCAGCTCCGCATCCAGGAGACGGCCTGAGGGCGTGATCGCCTTTGAAGGCTGGGTGGTCGAACTGCTCGGCGGAGGCGGACGAAAAGTCCGCCTCTCCAATGATCACATCGTCACGGCGAGATCGGCGCGCACAGGACCGTCGAGCCGGTCCGCCAGTCTTGGCGAACGGGTTCAGGTCCAGATGCTGCCCGGCGACTTCGCCGGCTGGCGCCTGGCCCCCGCGTAATCTCGTGACAACGCCTGCGCATCCCGGAGCGGACAGCGCGGGCGCCTCCGACCCTGGGGGTCGTTAGTTGGCCTGCGCCTGGCGTGAACTCTGCGAGGCGCATGCGCGCGATTTCGAAGCCCGAGCGCTTTGCGAACCGGACCTCATCCGCCGGTCGACCTGGCTGCAGATGGCCACGGACTGGCGAGAGGCCGGGAAGGTCCCGCCCGCCAACGATCACCTGCCGTCACCGTCCGATTCCTGAATACGGCTCTGTCCGTCCCTGCCCTGGAGGCATTCGATGATCGAAGAGAACTTCATTCGGCTCTACGCGCGCGATTTCGTGCACCTCGCGATCCGCGCGGAACTGGGCCAGGCGTTCGAAACGCAGCTGGAGCGGAAAGTCAGTGACGCCCGCGCTCACGCCGACGTCATGGATGCTCGCAAGGGCTCCGACCATCTCGCCGCCCTTGGGCTTCGCCTCCGCGAGGAGGCGGACCGCTTCGACTGCCGGGGTCTGCTGGCGGGCGCCGACCCGATTCGCGCCGCGGAGCGACGTCACCTGTTCCTCAACAATATCGCCGACCGGATGGCGCAACCGCGCGAAGGGTGCATCGGAACGCTTGCCGCATCGCTCGCCCTGGCGCCGGCGTCGTGATCGGCAAGTTGCGTGAACGGGCCGCGCTCAACTCGAACGCCCCGTCAGCGACACCGGAGACCGGCCGCCTTCACCCGCGTCCGGTTGACACCCGGCCCCCTCCCGGCCTATACGCGCCGCCTCCTGCGACGGACTCCGGTCCGGACGCTCGTCAGCTTATTGCCTTCGGAGCCTTCCCGTGAAGCGGACTTTCCAACCGTCCAAGCTCGTGCGCGCCCGTCGCCACGGTTTCCGCGCGCGCATGGCCACCAAGAACGGCCAGAAGATCGTCGCCCGCCGCCGCGCCAAGGGCCGCAAGCGCCTGACGGCCTAAGGCCGTTCGGCCGCGAAGGCCGATGGACGACATCGCAACGAATTCCAGCGACGCGCCCGGTCCCGGGCGCGTCGTTTTGCGTCGGCTGAAGACCCGGCCGCAGTTTCTGGCCTGCCAGAAGGCCCAGGCGCGCCCCTGCGGCTCTGTCCTGCTGCAGATGCGCGACCGCCAGGACGGCGACCCGGCCGTCGGCGTCGGCTTCACGGCCACCAAGAAGATCGGCGGGGCGGTGGTCCGCAACCGCGCGAAGCGCCGCCTGCGCGAGGCCGCGCGCCTTCTGCTTCCCGACCACGCCCTGCCCGGTCATGACTATGTGCTGATCGCACGCCAGAGCCTGACCGAGCGGCCATGGCCCCGTTTGCTTGACGATGTGAAAACCGCGCTGATAAGGCTCGCCGCCGACAAGCAGCCCCTCACCTGACGCCCTGCCGGGGCGGCGCGCCGACGGATCACCCGACAGCGCTCAACGGTCTGACGCGAAAGCGACCCATGCAGCACGACAATACGCGCAACACGATCATCTTCATCGTCTGCGCCGTGGCCATCCTGATCGGCTACCAGCTCCTCGTCCTTCAGCCGGCCGCCGAGCGCCGCCAGGCCGCCGCGCGCGCCGCGGCCGAGGCCCAGGCGCCCGCCGTCGCCACCCAGCCGGGCGCGACCTCGGATACAGGCCCGGCGCCTCAGATCGTCAGCGAGCGCGAGGCCCTGGCCCGCTCGCCGCGCGTGCCGATCGAGACCCCGTCCCTGACCGGCAGCGTCAGCCTGACCGGCGGCCGCATCGACCACCTCTATCTGAACAATTACGACCGCACGCTGAACAGCGAGACCAACGTCGAGCTTCTGCGCCCCGAGGGCGTGGAGCACGCCTATTTCGCCTATACGGGCTGGCGCGGCGACAACATCGCCAACCTGCCGGGGCCAGACACCCAGTGGGTGCTGCGGTCGGGCGAGCGGCTGGCCCCGGGGTCGCCCATCGTCATGACGCACGACAACGGCGCGGGCCTGACCTTCACCCGCACCATCGCGGTCGACGAGCAGTACCTGTTCACCATCACCGATCGGGTGGACAACACCTCCGGCCAGGCGGTGACGCTGGCGCCCTTCGGCTCGGTCCAGCGCCGCGGCATCCCCAACGACCTCGGCCGCCAGATGATCATTCACGAGGGCGCCATCGGCGTCTTCGACGGCCAGCTGCACCAGGCCAAGTACCGCGAGTGGGAGGACGAGGCCGAGCCCGAGTCCTTCAGCTCCAGCGGCGGCTGGGTCGGCATCACCGACAAGTACTGGCTGACCGCCTTCGTGCCCGAGCAGGACGAGCCCATCCAGGCGCAGTTCCGCACGGCGCAGCAAGGGAACGTCCGCGTCTTCGAGACCGTCTTCCAGTCGCGTCCCTGGACCATCGAGCCGGGCCGCTCGGCCACCGAGACCACCCACCTGTTCGCCGGCGCCAAGCGCAACGAGATGCTGGAGGCCTACGGCGAGCAGCTCGGGACCCCGCGTCTGAACGACGCCATCGACTGGGGCATGTTCTGGTTCCTGACCAAGCCCATCTTCATGGTGCTGGAATGGTTCTATGGCCTGGTCGGCAACTTCGGCGTGGCCATCCTGCTGCTGACCATCGTGGTCAAGCTGATCCTCTTCCCGCTGGCCAACAAGGCCTATGCGTCCATGTCCCGCATGCGGAACCTCCAGCCCAAGATGGAGGAGATCAAGGCGAAGCACGGCTCCGATCCCGCCAAGCAGCAGCAGGAGATCATGGCGCTCTACCAGAAGGAGAAGATCAATCCTCTGGCCGGCTGCCTGCCGCTCCTGATCCAGATGCCGATCTTCTACGCCCTCTATAAGGTGCTGTTCGTCACCATCGAGATGCGGCACGCGCCCTTCGCCCTGTGGATCCAGGACCTGTCCGCGCGCGACCCGACCAGCATCTGGACCGCGTTTGGCCTGATTCCCTGGAACCCGGCCTCGGCGCCGCTCATCGGCGGCCTGCTGGACGGCGCCCTGCACCTCGGCGTGCTGCCCATCGTCTACGGCCTGACCATGTGGCTGCAGCAGGCGATGAACCCGCCGGCGCCCGATCCGACCCAGCGTCAGATCTTCGCCTTCCTGCCGTTCGTCTTCACCTTCATCATGGCCCCGTTCGCGGCCGGCCTGATCCTCTACTGGGCCTGGTCCAACGTGCTGACCATCATCCAGCAGTATGTGATCATGCACCGCTACAAGGCCGAGAACCCGATCGACACCTTCATCGACCGCTACATCCGGAAGAAGGCGGCGTGACCCACGTCTTCACCGACGAGCAGCTGGAGGCGGCGCGCGTCGCCTTCGCCCGCCCCGTCGAGTTCATGATGGGCGCGGCCAAGATCGAGCAGCTGCCCGATCCGGACCTGCCCGAAGTCGCCTTCGCGGGCCGCTCGAACGTCGGTAAGTCGAGCCTCATTAACGCCGTGACGGGCCGCAAGCATCTGGCCCGCTCCTCGTCCGAACCGGGCCGCACCCGCGAGGTCAACTTCTTCGTCGCAGACGAGCGGCTGCGGCTGGTCGACCTGCCCGGCTACGGCTGGGCCAAGGCGTCCAAGACCACGACGAAGAAGTTCCAGAACCTCGGCCGCGACTATCTGCGCGGCCGGGTGAACCTGAAGCGGGTCTATCTGCTGATCGACGCCCGGCACGGGCTGAAGTCCGTCGACACCGAGGCGCTCGACGCGCTCGACCTGGCGGCGGTCTCCTACCAGATCGTCCTGACCAAGGCCGACAAGCTGAAGCCGTCCGAAGCCCAGGCGATGGGCGAAAAGACCCTCAAGGCCGTCTCCAAACGCCCCGCCGCCTTCCCGCGCGTGCAGATCACCTCCGCCGAGACGGGCCTCGGCATGGCCGAGCTGCGCGCCGAGATCCTGATGGCCTGCGAGCTGGGCTGAGGCCTAGTCCCGCCGAGCCAACAGCACGCGGCAATAGGCGCGATGGGCGTCGAAGGCCTCACGGCGATGCTCACGCATCGCGGAAAAGAAGGACATCATCGCCTCGCCGTCCTGCGAGTCGATTTGTTGAGGCGTACGGCCGATGTCCGGACCCATCTGGGCCATCACCATGCCGCCGCCGATCATCTCGGCGGTCAGGGCGCTGCGTTCCGCTTCGCTCAGCGTGCTCCCGGCGTGCTCGCTCTCGATCGCGGCCGAGGCCGCGCAGCCTCCCGCCTGCCAGTACCAGGCCTGAGGATCAGGCTGCGGCGCGTCCTGAACGACGAAGACCGCAGCGAAAGCCATCATGAACATCGCACCCCTCCATGTGACGAGGGGAGCCTATCTCCGTCTCGCGCCGCCGACGAGGCTCAACCGCCGCCGGTGCGGTGCGTGGCCTTTCCCGTGCCGCTGCAGACCGGACAGGTCTCGCCCGAGGGCAGGCTTCCGATCCCCTGGCATTCGGCGCAGAGGGTCGGGTCGACGCCCCGGAGGGTGGCCGGATCGGTGGGGTCGACCGGGCCGAGCTCCCGGTCGTCGATCTCATGTTCCTTCATGGACAGGGAACGTCCGGCGTCCGCGCCGGTTGCCGCGTGACAGGACCCCTCCCCTCGCCTAAACGCCCGCCGATGGACGAGATCGAACGCCAATCCGAAGACCGCGCCTGGGGCACCGCCAAGACCCTGGCCGAGGCCCTGCCCTATATCCAGGTCTATGACCGCGAGACCGTGGTCATCAAATACGGCGGCCACGCCATGGGTGACAGCGCCGTGGCCAAACAGTTCGCGGCCGACGTGGTCCTGCTGAAGCTGATGGGCGTGAACCCCGTGGTCGTCCACGGCGGCGGCCCGCAGATCAGCGCCATGCTGGAAAAGGCCGGTGTGAAGTCCAGCTTCGTCGACGGCCTGCGCGTCACCGACGCCGACACCATGCAGGTGGCCGAGATG
>CAMPGL010000027.1 GCA_946885435.1 uncultured Brevundimonas sp.
CTGATCATCGACGCCTTCTCGTCCGACGCGGTGCCGACCCACCTGCTGACGGTCGAGGCCATCGGCGAATACCTGCGCGTGCTGAAGCCCGACGGCGTGCTCGTGCTGCACCTGTCGAACCGCAACCTGGAGATCACCACCCCGGCCATCGCCGCGGCCCAAGCCCTGAACGTGCCGGTCATGCACCAGATCTACGGGGAGAACCCCGACGCGCCCGAGCTCATGGAGTCGTCGACCGAGGCCGTCGTCATCTCGCACACGCCCGAGGGCCTGGCCATGTTCGAGTCCGATCCGCGCTGGAACGGAAACATCCATAGCCGCACCGCCCCGTGGACCGACGACTACGTCAACCTGTTCGGCGCGCTCGTGCGGCAGGTGCAGCTGGAGTACTGAGCGTCACCCCGGACGGCGCGTAGCGGCGACCGGGACCTGAATGCCGGCTGCGCCATCGAGCCTGGGGCCCGGAGAGGGGCTATTCGCTTTCCGGGCTGACGTCGGTGACGCGCGTCCACCCCTCGTGCCTCAGCACTTCCAGCGGGCGGAAGCGAGACTTGTAGTCCATCTTGGGCGACCCCTGGACCCAGTAGCCGAGGTAGACGTGCTCCAGGCCCACCGTCAGGGCCTGGCGCAGGTGATCCAGCACGATGAACTGGCCGAGGCTGCGGCGCGGCATCTCGGGATCGAAGAAGCTGTAGACCAGCGACAGCCCGTCCGAGAGCAGGTCGACCAGGATGCAGGCCACCAGCCGCCCGGGGCCGTGCGCCTCGACCGTGCGATACTCGATCAGGTGGGTGCGGACGGCCGTGTCCTCGACCATGGCGACATAGTCGAGCCAGCCCATGTCGTTCATGCCGCCGTTCGGGTGGCGCGCGTGCAGATAGCGTTGCAGCAGGTCGAACTGTTCGGCCGTCGCCTCGGCCTCGACCAGGCCGCGGTTGAGGTCCGCATTGCGGTTCAGGATCTTCCGCTGCGAGCGCGAGAAGGTGAAGTCCGCGACCGGAATCCGCGCCGACAGGCAGGAGTCGCAGGCCTCGCAGGCGGGCCGGTAGGCGATGTTCTGGGAGCGGCGGAAACCCACCTGGGTGAGGGAGTCGTTGACCAGCGCCCCGTCGGACATCGGCAGATGCGCGAACACCTTCCGCTCGAACTTGCCCGGCAGGTAGGGGCAGGGCGAGGGGCCGGTCAGGAAGAACCTCAGCTGTCGCGAGGGTACGTGCTGGGTCACCGGCGGGATCTAAGCTCCTTGAACATCTGATTTGGAGCCATGGGAGCGGTTTCCGCAAGCGTCAGAGTGACGTGTCCGCCGGAAGCACCGGCGCTTCCCTGAGAAGTATGATCGCGATGCGACGGTTGCCGGCCAGGGTCGGGTCGTCGGGATAGAGCGGGTCCGACCCGGCCTTGCCCGAGACCTGGTATATCCGGTCCGCATCCACGCCCGCGCCTTCCAGGATCTGACGCGAGGCGTCGGCCCGGCCCGAGGACAGGGCCCAGTCGCCCGGGGCGCTGGCGCGCGTGCCGGTCGCCGAGGTGTGACCCGAGATGGTGATCCGGTTGGGCAGCTGGTTGATCACCCGGCTGATGGCGCGCAGCAGCACCCGCGCCCGCTCGTTCGGCCGGGCCGAGTTCTGCTCGAACATCGAACGCCCCTCCTGGTCGACCAGCTGGATGCGCAGGCCCTCGGGCGTCTGGTCGATGATCAGGTGGCGGCTGAGTTCCGCCAGCTCGGGCATGTCCTGCATGGCTTGGCGCAGCGAGGCCGCGGCCGAGGCGAAGTCGGCGGCCTCGCGCCGTGCGATCTCCTCGCGCAGCTCTTCTTCCGAGGCGCTGGACAGGTCGGTGGTGTTGCCCGTCTCGTCCGTCTGGGGCGCTTCGGGCGCCAGCTGGTTGATGACGGCCATGGAGCCGTCACTCTTGACCCCGTCGTCGCCCAGCGAGGTGCCGCCGAGAATGCCGCCTGAGCCCGAAGTTGAGGGCGAGACGCTGGCCGGTGCGAAATATTCCGCGATGCCTCGCTTCTGCTCCGGGTCCGTCGTGTTGATCAGCCACATGAGCAGGAAGAAGGCCATCATCGCCGTCACGAAGTCGGCGTAGGCGACCTTCCAGGCGCCGCCGTGATGCCCATGGCCGGCGACCTTCTTGACCTTCTTGATGAGGATGGGCCGGTCGCTCATCGCCATGGGGTGGGGACGCCTTCGAAGCTGTTCCGTGAACCTGTCGCGTCAAGGTTAAGGGGCCGTTGCGGTTGCGCCCGGGACCCCGCCGCCCTAGGTGCGAGGCGTGACACTCCCCGCCAGCCCCGAGACCGATTCCCGTCCCTTGCGCCGCGCGCTGTCGGGCTTCGCGACCGGCGTGTGCGTGGTGACCGCGGACGGTCCCGACGGGCCCGTCGGGATCACCGTCAACTCCTTCACCTCGGTCTCGCTCAATCCGCCCACCGTTCTGTGGAGCCTGGGACGACGGTCGGACCGCTGGCCGGTCTTCTCGACCGCCGAGCGATTCGCCGTCCAGGTGCTGGACGGGAGAGGCGAGGACGCCTGCCGCCGCTTCGCGTGGGGCGACCCCAGGCTCGCGCCCGAGGAGGTCCTGCGCGAGGGCGACGGTCCGCCGATGATCGAGGGCTGGGTCTCGCGCTTCCTGTGCCGGACGACTCGGCGCATCGACGCCGGGGACCACATGCTGATCCTCGCCGAGGTCGAAAGCTTCGAAACTCGCGAGCGCGACGGCCTTCTCTTCTTCAAGGGAAGCTACAGCCAGGCCAGGGGGGCGGAATGAAGATCGGGTTCGCAGGTCTGGGTGTGATGGGCGGGCCCATGGCGGGCCACCTTGTCCGCGCGGGCCATGAGGTGCGCGGCTTCAACCGTTCGCCCGCCAAGGCTCAGGCCTGGGCCGAGGCGCACGGCGGCGTCTTCGCGGCCACGCCCGCCGAGGCGGCCGAGGGCGCCGAGCTGTTCATCCTGTGCGTCGGCAATGACGACGACGTGCGCGAGGTGGTCACCGCCGCGATCGATGCGGCGCCGGCCAGCTGCGTCTTCGTCGATCACACCACGACATCGGCGAAGGTCGCGCGCGAGCTGGCGGAGCTGACGGCGCGCTGGTCCTGCGCCTTCGTCGACGCTCCGGTGTCAGGCGGCCAGGCGGGAGCCGAGGCTGGCCAGCTCAGCGTCATGGCCGGCGGCGAGGCCGAGGCCCTGGCCCGCGCCGAGTCGGCGATGAAGACCTACTCCAAGGCCATCAAGCACATGGGCCCCGTCGGGTCCGGCCAGCTGACCAAGATGGTCAACCAGATCTGCATCGCCGGCGTTGTCCAGGGCCTGGCCGAGGCCGTGACCTTCGCCCAGGCGGCGGGCCTCGACACCGACGCGGTCTATGACGCCGTGTCCAAGGGCGCGGCCCAGTCCTGGCAGATGGACAACCGCTGGAAGACGATGGCGAAGGGCGAGTTCGAGTTCGGCTTCGCCGTCGACTGGATGCGCAAGGACCTCGGCCTAGTGCTGGAGGAGGCCCGCGCCAACGGCTCGCACCTGGCCCTGACCGCCCTGGTCGACCAGTTCTATTCCGAGGTCCAGGCCATGGGCGGGGCGCGCTGGGACACCTCCAGCCTGGCCGCTCGGCTGCAGGACCGCCGCCGCCCGTGAGGACGTCGAGCCTCATCGCGCTCTGCGGGGCAGCCGGGGCGGGGGCGCTGTTGCTCGGCATGCTGGTGGGCGAGGCGGTCGCGCAGCGAGAGCCTGCGCCGGTCGCCCATCCGCAGGACCAGAGCATCACCCTCGCGCCGCTCGCCGTGGACGCCGCGGCCCTCCCGCGCCTGCGCGCGCGGCTGGATGAGCTGGAGGCCCAGGGCCGGTTCATGGGCGTCGTCATCGTCGCCAAGGGCGACCGCCTGCTGATGCGCGAGGCCTATGGCCCGTCCGACGCCGAGACGGGCCGGGCCAATGCGACCGACGACCGCTTCCGCCTGGCGTCGGTCAGCAAACAGTTCACCGCCGCCGCCGTCCTGAGCCTGCAGGACGAAGGGCGGCTCTCGGTCGACGACCCCGTCTGCCGCTGGATCACGCCGTGTCCGCAAGGCTGGGAGACGATCCGCCTGACGCACCTGCTTAGCCACAGTTCGGGCCTGCCGGACCTGATGGATCGCCCCGGCTGGGGCGACCGCCGGGTGGCCCCCGCGACCCTGGCCGAGCTGACGGCCGAGACCACGTCCTTCCGTCCGCGCTTCGAGCCCGGCGCGCGCGCCGACTACAACAACGCGGCCTACAATCTGCTGGCCGATATCGTGGAGCGGGCCAGCGGCCAGACCTACGAAGACTTCCTCGAAGAGGCCTTCTTCGAACCGCTGGGCATGGACGACACCGGGTCGGACGCGGACGCCGGAGGCCATGACATCGTCAAGGGCCACAACGGCAGCTCGCGGGGCCCTGTCCACGGCCCGCTGCCCAACGTCTCGATCATCGCCGGCGCCGGCGCCCTCTATTCGACCGCCGACGACATGCTGACCTGGCAGCGTGCGCTGCACAGCGGTCATCTGCTGTCGCCGGAGAGCTATCGGCTGATGATCGCCGACCATGCCCCCGCCGATCAGGGGCTGCGGCCCGGCGCGCGCCCGCGCGGCTGGGGCTTCGGCCTGTTCACCAGTGACCTGGGTTCGGGCGCCGACCCGCAGTTTCACGCCCCGCAGATCTACCACACCGGCAGCTGGGCCGGTTTCCGCAACATGGTCAGCTATCTGCCGGGACAGGAGGTGTCGGTGGTCGTCCTGACCAACAACTACCACCAGCGGGACACGGTCTTCCTGATCGTCCAGCAGGCCATGGCCGAGGCCATCGGCGCGCCGTTCCCGACGGGTCTGCAGCAGTAGATCAGGCGGCGGCGGGGATCGTGTTGACCATCCACGGCACGCCGAACCGGTCGATCAGCGAGCCATAGCCCGGCGACCAGAAGGTTTCCTGGAAGGGCATCACCACCCGGCCGCCTTCCGACAGGGAGTCGAACCAGCGCCGGGCCTGGTCGGCATCCTCGGTGTGCAGGGTGACGTCGAAGCCGTTCTTGGGCTTTTCGATGTTGGGCGCGAACTCCGGACCCATGTCGGCGCCCATGATCGCCTGGTCTCCGACCTCCAGCCAGCAGTGCATCAGCCAGTCCTTGTAGTGCGGCGGCACCTGCATGTCGGGCGGACCCTCGCCATACGGATAGGCGGCGGTGACCTTGCCGCCCAGCACCCGGGCATAGAACTCGAAGGCTTCACGGCACTGGCCGTTGAAGCTGAGGCTGGTGACGATCTTCATGGGGTCCTCCCTCCGGCGCCGACCGTGGCGTTCTCCTAGGACGAACAGGAAACACCCGATCCCGACAGGGCGGAAATGAATTTCTCGTCCGCGACCGCGTCTAGCCGGCCAGCAGCCGGGCGGCCTTCGGCGCGAAATAGGTCAGCACGCCCGCGCAGCCGGCGCGCTTGAAGCCGGTCAGGGTCTCCAGGATGGCGCGGTCCTCGTCCAGCCAGCCGTTGGCGACCGCGGCCTGGATCATCGCGTATTCGCCGGACACCTGGTAGGCGAAGGTCGGGACGCGGAAGGCCTCGACGACGCGCCGGACGATGTCGAGGTAGGGCATGCCCGGCTTGACCATGACCATGTCGGCGCCCTCTGCCAGATCCATGGCGACTTCGCGCAGCGCCTCGTCGGTGTTGGCGAAATCCATCTGGTAGGTTTTCTTGTCGCCGCTCAACGCCCTGGCCGAGCCCACGGCGTCGCGGTACGGCCCGTAGAAGGCCGAGGCGTACTTGGCCGCATAGGACAGGATCATCGTGTCCTGCAGGCCGTTGGCCTCCAGCGCCTCGCGGATGGCGGCGACCCGGCCGTCCATCATGTCGGACGGAGCGACGATGTTGGCCCCGGCGTGGGCGTGGATGAAGGCCTGTTCGGCCAGACGCTCCAGCGTCGCGTCGTTGAGGATGCGACCGTCCTCCAGCACCCCGTCGTGGCCGTGGTCTGTGTAGCAGTCGAGCGCCACGTCGGTGATGACGCCGACTTCGGGCGCGGCGTCCTTGATGGCCTTGACGCACTCCGGGACCAGCCCGTCCGGATCGGTCGCGCCCGTGCCGACCGTATCCTTGATCGACGGGTCGACGTTGGGGAACAGGGCCACGGCCGGGATGCCCAGGTCGCGGGCCTCGACCGCCGCCTTCGCGGCCTCCTTAGGCGACAGGCGGAAGACGCCCGGCATGGACGGCACCGGCACTCGGTCGTCCGAGCCGTCGTGGACGATCAGCGGCCAGACCAGGTCGGCGGGCGTCACCACGGCCTCGGCGACCAGCCGGCGGATCCACGGCGCCGAGCGCAGACGGCGCGGCCGCGCGAAGGGGAACAGGGCGGGCGAGGGCGGATGCATGGGCGAACTCAGGACTGCAGGCGGCCGATCGGCCGTCCGCCGCTCAGGCGGACCGCGCCGACGATCGAGGTGAGAACCATCCAGAAGCCGCAGGCGACCCAGGCGGCCGCAGAGACCAGCACCCCGATGAAGGTCACCATCGGGAACGACATCTCCATGTCCTGCGAGACCGCGTCCCAGGCGTCCGACGGCATGTTGGCGAAGACGTAACGGAGGATGTCGGCGAACAGGAAACCGACCCCGACCACCAGCGCCAGCGCCGCGATCAGCGCCAGTACGAAGCCGATCCAGAAGGTGCGGATCTGGAAACGGTAGTGGCTGGCCTCCAGCGGCGGGGCCTCGGGCTTGCGCACATAGGCGATGACCACGCCGATCAGCCCAGTCAGGCCCACGACGAAGGGCGCGGCGAACATCAGGGCGTAGACGACATAGCAAAGGGTGCGATCGTCGCTCGACGAAGGCGAGGCGGCTCCACTAGAACCTGCGTCCGACATGGGCGACTCCCGGCGGCCGATAGCCAAGGTCCGCCGCTTAGCCCGAATTCACGACGGCGGGAACCGCCGCAGCCAGGAACAGGATTGATGGACTTCAGCCTCACCGAAGACCAGCGCGCCATCCAGGACGCCGCCCGCGCCTTCGCCGACGCCGAACTGGCCCCCCATTCCGCCGAGTGGGACGAGACCAAGCACTTCCCCGTCGACGTCATGCGCCAGGCCGCCGAGATGGGCTTTTGCGGCATCTACACCGGCGAGGAGCACGGCGGCATGGCGCTGGGTCGCGTCGAGGCGGCGGTGATCTTCGAGGAGCTGTCGCGCGGCGACGTGTCGACCGCGGCCTTCATCTCCATCCACAACATGGCGACCTGGATGATCGACACCTACGGCTCCGACGAGCTGCGCGGGCGGTTCGTGCCCTCGCTGGTGACGATGGAGAAGATCGCGTCCTACTGCCTGACCGAGCCGGGCTCGGGCTCGGACGCCGCAGCGCTGCGGACGACGGCGAGGCTCGACGGCGACCACTATGTGCTGAACGGCTCGAAGGCCTTCATCTCGGGTGCCGGGACCTCGGACGTCTATGTGGTCATGGCCCGCACGGGCGAGGATGGTCCCAAGGGCGTTTCCACCTTCGTCGTCGAGAAGGATGCGCCGGGCCTCAGCTTCGGCGCCCAGGAAAAGAAGATGGGCTGGAACAGCCAGCCGACGGCCATCGTCTCCTTCGACGACTGCCGCATCCCGGCTGCCAACCTGCTCGGCAAGGAACGTGACGGCTTCCGCTACGCCATGAGCGGCCTGGACGGCGGCCGGCTGAACATAGCCGCCTGCTCGCTCGGCGGCGCGCGCCTGGCGCTGGAAACGGCCCAGGAATACGTGAAGACGCGCAAGCAGTTCGGCCGTCCGATCGGTGACTTCCAGAATACTCAGTTCAAGCTGGCCGACATGGCGACCCAGCTGGAGGCCGCCCGCCTGATGGTCCTGCGCGGCGCCTGGGCCATCGACACGGGCCACCCTGAGAAGACCAAGTGGTGCGCCATGGCCAAGCGCCTGGCCACCGACGCCTGCTTCCAGATCGCCGACGAGGCCCTGCAGCTGCACGGCGGCTACGGCTATCTGAAGGACTACCCGCTTGAGCGCATCGTCCGCGACCTGCGCGTCCACCGCATCCTCGAAGGCACCAACGAGATCATGCGCGTGATCACCAGCCGCGAGATGATGCGGCAGTAGGGTGAGGATCCGGCGCTACGACCCGGCTGACGCGCAGGCGTTGAGCGATCTCTACCGCCGGTCGGTCACGGAGCTGGGGGCGCGCGAGTACCAGGCGCGGCAGGTCGAGGTCTGGGCGGACCTGGCTCCGTCCGCCCGCCTCCTCTCGGAGCTGATGGCGGACGGCCGGGCGCGGCTCGTGGCCGAGGCCGACGGCCGGGCGGTCGGCTTCATCGACGTGAAGCCGGACGGGCACATCCACTACCTCTACCGCGCGCCCGAGGCGCCGAAGGGCGCGGCGGACCTCCTCTACGCCGAAGCGGAGGCGTGGGCTCGAAATCAGGGCGTGAGGCGTCTATTCGCCGAGGCCAGCGAGGCGGCGCGGCGATTCTTCGAGCGGCGCGGCTTCGTGGTCACCGCGCGGCGGGACTTCGAGGTCTCCGGCGTGCCGATCCACAACTACGCCGTCGAAAAGTATCTGCCATGACCGACGAAACCGAGATTCTCACCTCCATCGAGAACGGCGTCGGGCGGCTGACGCTGAACCGGCCCAAGGCCCTGCACGCCCTGAACCGGGGCATGTGCGAGGCCATGACCGAGGCCCTGCTGACCTGGCGAGACGATCCGACGGTGGTCTCGGTGCTCATCGACCACGCTGGCGAGCGCGGCTTCTGCGCCGGCGGCGACATCCGGATGATCGCCGAAAGCGGCGCCGGCGACGCAGCGGAGGCCCGTGCCTTCTTCAAGACCGAGTACCGGCTGAACCATCTGCTGTTCGAATATCCCAAGCCGGTCGTCGCCATCGTCGACGGCATCGTCATGGGCGGCGGTGTCGGCATCTCCGAGCCGGCGGACGTGCGCATCGCCACCGAACGGACCACCTACGCCATGCCCGAGACGGGCATCGGCCTGTTCCCCGACGTCGGCGGCGGCTGGTTCCTCCCGCGCCTGCCGGGCCAGACCGGCGTCTGGCTGGCGCTGACCGGCGCGCGGCTGAAGGCGGCGGACACGGTGGCGCTGGGCGTCCACACCCATTTCGTTCCCTCGGACCGGATCGACGACCTGAAGGGCTCCCTGTTCGCCGCGCCGGACGATCCGGCGGCGGTCGCCGACCGCTTCCACCAGGACGCCGGGACCATCCCGACCGCCGCGCACCGTGAGGCGATCGACCGCCTGTTCGCCCACGACACGGTCGAGGAGATCTTCGCGGCGCTGGAGGCCGACGGCTCGGAGTGGGCCTTGGCCCAGCTCGCCGTGCTCCGCACCAAGTCGCCCCAGTCCATGAAGGTCTCCCTGCGCCAGCTGCGTACGGGCGCGACGCTCGGCTCCTTCGCCGAGAACATGGCCATGGAGTACCGGCTGGGTGGCCGGGTGGTGCGCACCCACGACTTCCAGGAAGGCGTCCGCTCGGTCATCGTCGACAAGGACAACGCTCCGCGCTGGTCCCCGGCCGAACTCGAGGCCGTGACGGACGGACAGCTCGACGCCCTGTTCGCGCCGCTCCCCGCCGACGAGGAGTGGACCCCGCTCGCCTAGGGCTTGCATCGCGTCGTTCGCTGGAGCCTAGTCCGGCCAAGCTGCTGGAGGGCCTCCCCATGAAACGCCTGATGTTCGCCGCCTGCCTGGCGCTGTCCGCCTGCATGACCGGCCCCGCCGATCCGCCGCCGCCGGCCGCCGACGCGGCCGAGGCCTACACCCTGGCCATCGTGGATCCCCGCCGCCCGACCGCCGAGGTCGCGCGCGATCCGTTGCGCCGGCCGCGAGACATGCTGGAGTTCATCGGCCTGCAGCCCGGCCACCGCATCGCCGACATCAGGCCGGAGGAGGGCTATTTCACCCGCCTGTTCGCCCCGGTGGTCGGACCCGAGGGGCGGGTCTACGCCTTCGTCCCGACCCTGACGGCGGGTCGCGAGCAGGCTTTCGCCGAGGGTCTGGCCGCCGACTACGGCAACGTCACGCCGGTCATCGGCCTGCTCGACGAGATGACCTTCCCCGAGCCGCTCGACGTGGTTTTCATGGGCCAAGAGTACCACGACTTCCACATCGACCGGTTCGACGTGGACGTGGCCGAGATGAACCGCCGCGTCTTCGCCGCCCTGCGCCCCGGCGGCCTCTATGTAATCCTCGACCACTCGGGCCTGCCCGGGACGGGAAACAGCGAGGTCGAGAGCCTGCACCGGATCGAAGGCGAGTTCCTGCGTCGCGAGGTCGAGGCAGCCGGCTTCATCTTCGAAGGCGAGACCCGCGTGCTGGCCAATCCGGACGACAGCCGCACCATCAGCGTCTTCGACGAGTCGATCCGCGGCCGCACCGACCAGTTCGTCTATCGCTTCCGCAAGCCGGAATAGGAGCCAGCCATGCGTAGCCTGATCCTTGCGGGCGGCCTCGCCCTCGTCCTGGGCGCTTCGGCGCTCGCCCAGCCGAGCGAGCCCGCGCCCTACATCGCCGCGGCCCTGGCCGACCCGGGCCGCCCGGCGGCCGACGTGGAGCGTGACGCCGCCCGCCGCGCCGCCGAAATCCTGGCCTTCACCGGCGTCGAGCCCGGCGACCATGTGGCTGATCTGGTGATCGGCGGCGGCTACTTCACCCGGCTGTTCTCGGTCGCGGTGGGCCCCGACGGCCGCGTCACCGCCTGGCAGCCCGGCGAGTTTGTCTCCTTCCAGGCCTCCTACGGCCAGCAGCTGCGCGACGTGGACGCCGCCTACGCCAAGGTCGCGGGAATGGAGAGCCCCTTCGCCGAGCTGGACCTGCCGGCGAATAGCCTGGACCTCGTCTTCACGGCCCAGAACTACCACGATTTCCACCTGCAGCCGTTCCCGGCGGACACCGCCGCCCGCGTCAACGCCGAGGTGTTCGAGGCGCTCAGGCCCGGCGGGGCCTATGTGGTGATCGACCACTACGCCGCCGACGGCTCGGGCTGGGGCCCGGCCGACAGCCTCCACCGTGCCGACCGCGCCGCCCTGATCGCCGAGGTCGAGGCCGCCGGTTTCGTGCTCGAGGCCGAGAGCGACCTGCTGCGCAACCCCGACGACCCGCGCACCGCCAACGTCTTCGACGAGAGCATCCGCGGCCGCACCGATCAGTTCGTCCTGCGGTTCGTGAAGCCGGCGGCGTCTTGATTTCGTCATCCTCGGGCCTGACCCGAGGATCAGAGCTTCCGCCGTCCAACTGCTTTCGGAAGGACCTGCCGCATCCGACGTCCGATCCTCGGGTCAAGCCCGAGGATGACGAGCGGGGAGGGGGGTGCTAGTCCCGCGCCCGCAGGTTTGTTGGGAGCGCGCACATGAACATCGCCTTTATCGGTCTGGGCAACATGGGCGGCGGGATGGCCGCGAACCAGGCCAAGGCTGACCGGACGGTGCGGGCCTTTGACCTGTCGGACGCCGCGCTGCAGCGCGCCCGCGACAACGGCTGCGAGACGGTCGGCTCGGTGGCCGAGGCGGTGAAGGACGCCGACATCGTCATCACCATGCTGCCGGCCGGGCCCCACGTGCTGAAGGTCTATACCGAGCAGGTCTTCGGCCACGCCCCGAGTTCGGCCCTGCTGCTGGACTGCTCGACCATCGACGTCGACACCGCGCGCAAGGTCGCCGGCCTTGCGAAGGACGCCGGCTACGCCTTCGCCGACGCGCCCGTGTCCGGCGGGACCATGGCGGCGGACGCAGGGACCCTGGCCTTCATGGTCGGCTGCGACGAGCCCGACTTCGCCCGGATCGAACAGGCGCTGGAGCCCATGAGCCGCGCCACCTTCCGCGCCGGCGACCACGGGGCGGGGCAGGCGGCCAAGATCTGCAACAACATGATCCTGGGCATCACCATGCTCGGCACCTGCGAGGCCATCGGCCTGGCCGAGAAGCTGGGTCTGGACCCGGTGAAGATGTTCGACATCGTCGCCAAGTCGTCAGGCCAGAGCTGGTCGGTGACGACCTACTACCCCTGGCCGGGCCCGGTCCCGACCGCGCCGTCCAACCGCAACTACGACGGCGGTTTCGCCGCCGCCATGATGCTCAAGGACCTCAAGCTGGCCCAGGACGCCGCCGCCAAGGCCGGCGCCTCGACCCCGCTGGGCGCCCAGACCGAAGCCCTGTTCCAGATGTTCAACGGCCTCGGCTACGGCGGCCGCGACTTCTCGGCCATCCTGCAGATGCTGCGCGGCAAGCTGGACGAGCTGCCCCGGAGTTGATCCGGGGTGACGCCGCCGATTGCATCGGCGAAGCAATGAGATAGCATCGGTACCCGGCGGTGGGATCCGCGAGGGGACCGCAATGAAGCTGCCGAGCGCGCTGCCGAGACTGACCGGACGCTGGCTGGCGGCCTATCGGGTGCTGTGGTGCGTGCTGGCGCTGGCGGCCCTGTTCGCGGCGACCGGAGGGTCGTGGCTGTTCAAGGAGAAGACCGACCGGCTATCGCTTGCGGCCTACGGCGTCGGGCTTCGATTCGAAACTCAGGGCCTGTCCGTCCGGTTCGGCCCGCTGGTCGATCATGCAGCGCAGGCCGGAGTGGTTGCGGGCAGCGAATTGCTGGCGATCGACGGTCAACCGGCCTCTTGGCAGCCTGCTGGAGTCGACGCCGCGGCCCGCCGCCTTGAGGGACCGGAGGGATCGAGGGTGACGGTCACCCTCCGGTCTCCCGCAGGAGAGACGCGAGACGCCGTGCTCACCCGATCAACGGAACACCTCAGGGCGGCGGACGCGATCGCCCCCATGCCCTATGCGGCCCGGTCGATGTTCTACTGGATGATGAGCCTGCTGATCTCCCTGTTGGCGCTGGGAACCGCGGGCCTGCTGTACTGGCGAAAGCCAGACGATCCAGTGGCGGCATTGTTTTCCGTGGCGTTTCTGACCGCGCTGGTGAGCGCGGCGGTCGGTCCATTGGTCCCGCCAGCCGCAGTGGAGCCGATCTCCAACGCTCTCGGGATGATCGGCAGCGCTTGTCTGGTGCTCGCGCTGCTGGTGTTTCCGAACGGGCGCTTCGATACGCGCTGGAGCCTGATCGGGTTGGCGGCCCTTCCGGTGTTTCTCGTCTGGGGCGTCGTGGGGCCGGATGACGCGGGCGCGGCGGGTCTTCTCGCTGGCGTCCTCATGTTCGGACTGTGCGCCGCTTCGATCGGGCGGAGATTCTTCAAGGCGGCACAGGGCGTAGAACGCCAGCAGATCAAGTGGACGCTGTTGGGCCTCGTGCTGTTCGTCCTGACCAACAGCGCGGCCACCGGTGTGGAATTCCTGGCCCAGGGCGCCGAAGATACCTCCCTGAGGATACTGGCGGTGGTGGCCACGAACCTGCTGTCGACGATCGCGATCGCCTGCCTGTTGGGCGGACTGCTGATCTCGATCCTGCGCCACCGGCTCTACGATGCCGACACCGCAATCAGCCGCTCAGTCTCCGCCGGCGCCCTGACCCTCGCGGTGGTCGCGGTGTTCGCGGGGGCCGAGAAGGCCATCGAGGTGTTCGGCGAGCAGTACCTGGGCGGAAGCCTCGGCAATATGGCGGGGGCGCTCGCGGCCGGTCTGGCGGCGGCGGTGATCCTGCCGCTGCACCATGGCCTCTCGCGCTGGTCGGAGAGGCGGTTCCAGGGCGCGCTGGTGAAGATGCGCAAACACCTGCCGCACGACATGGACGAGATGCGCGACGCCGACACCGTCTCCTGCCTGTCGGAGACCGCGATGCGCCACGCCATGGCCGGTGTGCGCGCCTTCTCCGGCGCCGTGCTGGTGCGTGACGCGGAGGACTGGGCCGTCGCGGCGCAGAGCGAGCCTGGGGCCGTCACCTGGCGCCCCGACACTGACGAGACCGGCCTGCGGCTTGAAAGGCGCGATCCGGAGTGGCCGCTGCGGCTGGCGCTCCCGGCCGGGGGAGGGGCCGTCGCCGGTTGGCTGCTGCTCGGGCCGCGACCCGACGGCACCCTGCCCGGCAAGGACGAGCGGGAGGCGCTCGAAGCCATCGCCGAGCCCGTGGGCCGCGCCATTCGCGTCGCCCTGCGCCGCGAACAGGACGCCGCCGCCGCCCGCGCGAGGTTCGAGCGCCTCGAAGCCTCGGTCAGGTCGCTGAAACGTCGTCTCGCCGGACAGCCAGCGACAGCCTCAGCAAAATAAGACCCACAGCCTTCGCACGGGGCCGCGCGACGGGACGAGTCCAACTTGCGAGCCATTCTCAACTGCCTGTCCCCACTGACATTTCGGCCCGACTAAGGGATACTCCGCAGTCGACACATCGGGGCGCGAATGCCAAAAGCGGCCCGTTCAAAGCCCCTCGGCGGAGCCCGCCTTGTTCGACTATCGATCCGCTTTCGAAGCTTCCGTCGCCCAGGTGCGCGAAGAGGGCCGCTATCGCGTCTTCGCCGACCTGAAGCGCGTGGCCGGACGCTTCCCGCGCGCGGTGCGCCGACGTGAGGACGGCACCGAGCAGGACGTGGTCGTCTGGTGCTCCAACGACTACCTCGGCATGGGCCAGCACCCGGTCGTGCTCGACGCCATGAAGGCCGCCGTCGACGAATCGGGCGCCGGCGCCGGCGGCACGCGCAACATCTCGGGCACCACCCGCTGGGCCGTCGACCTGGAGGCCG
This sequence comes from uncultured Brevundimonas sp., assembly GCA_946885435.1. The sequence goes on from CAMPGL010000027.1 coordinate 14,647, forward strand.
AGCTGGCCGACTGGCACCGCAAGGAAGCGGCGCTGCTCTTCACCTCCGGCTACGTCGGCAACGAGGCTACGCTGTCGACACTGCAGAAGATCCTGCCGGGCCTGATCATCTTCTCGGACGCGCTCAACCACGCCTCGATGATCGCGGGCATCCGTAACGGCGGCTGCGAGCGGCACGTGTTCCGCCACAACGACCTGGAGCACCTCGAACAGCTGCTGGCCGCCGCGCCGGCGGAGGCGCCCAAGCTGATCGCCTTCGAGAGCGTCTATTCCATGGACGGCGACATCGCCGACCTGGCCGGCACCGTGGCTCTGGCCAAGAAGTATGGCGCCATGACCTATCTCGACGAGGTCCACGCCGTGGGCCTCTACGGCGAGACCGGCGCGGGCGTGGCCGAGCGCGACGGCCTGCTCGACCAGATCGACATCATCGAATGCACGCTGGGCAAGGCCATCGGCGTCATGGGCGGCTACATCGCCGCCGATGCGGTGATCGTGGACGCGGTGCGGTCCTGGGCCTCGGGCTTCATCTTCACCACCAGCCTGCCGCCCGCCCTGACGGCGGGGGCGCTCGCCTCGGTCCGGCACCTCAAGGCCCACCCGGAACTGCGCGCCGCCCATCAGGAACGCGCCGCCGCCCTGAAGGCCCGCTTCGCGCGGGTCGGCATCCAGGTGATGGACTCCTCCACCAGTCACATCGTGCCGGTGTTCGTCGGCGATCCGGTCCACTGCAAGATGGTCTCGGACATGCTGCTGGAAGAGTTCGGCGTCTACGTCCAGCCGATCAACTATCCGACCGTCCCGCGCGGAACCGAGCGCCTGCGCTTCACCCCGTCGCCGGACCACACCGACGAGATGATGGACGCCCTGGTCAGCGCCATGGACGCGCTCTGGACCCGCTGCAACGTCGCCCGGATGCCGAGCGCGGCCTAGCCCCCTACAAAATGTTGTAGCCGGGCCCGCCGGGGACTAAATCTGCCGCCTCTTTGCCGGAGACGACAGTGACCGCCTTCACCCACGACGCCTTCTTCTCGCGCTCGCTCGCGGACGCCGATCCGGACATCTTCCGCGGCATCCAGGGCGAACTGGGCCGACAGAAGGAGCAGATCGAGCTCATCGCCTCCGAGAACATCGTCTCTCGCGCGGTGCTCGAGGCGCAGGGCTCGGTCCTGACCAACAAGTACGCCGAAGGCTATCCCGGCCGACGCTACTACGGCGGCTGTGAGTACGTCGACGTCACCGAGGAGCTGGCCCGCAGCCGGGCGAAGGAGCTGTTCGGCTGCTCCTACGTGAACGTCCAGCCGCACTCGGGCGCCCAAGCGAATCAGGCCGTGTTCATGGCCCTGCTCAAGCCGGGCGACACCTTCCTGGGCATGGACCTGGCCTGCGGCGGGCACCTGACCCACGGCTCGCCGGCCAACCAGTCCGGCAAGTGGTTCCGGCCTGTGACCTACAAGGTCCGCGAGGACGACTTCCTGATCGACTACGACCACGTCGCCCAGATGGCCGAGCAGGAGAAGCCGGCCCTGATCCTGGCCGGCGCCTCGGCCTATTCGCGGCACATCGACTTCAAGCGCTTCCGCGAGATCGCGGACTCGGTCGGCGCCTGGCTGATGGTCGACATGGCCCACTATGCGGGCCTGGTCGCCGGCGGCGTCTATCCGGACCCGCTGCCGCACGCGCACGTGGTGACGACCACCACCCACAAGACCCTGCGCGGCCCGCGCGGCGGCATGATCCTCTCCAACGACGAGGACCTGGGCAAGAAGATCAACTCCGCCGTCTTCCCCGGTCTGCAGGGCGGGCCGCTGGAGCACGTCATCGCCGCCAAGGCCGTCGCCTTCGGCGAGGCGCTCAAGCCCGAGTTCAAGGCCTATGCCCGCCAGGTCGTCGACAACGCCCAGGCCCTCGCCGCCGTGCTGGTCGAGCGCGGCGCGGCCATCGTCTCGGGCGGCACCGACAGCCACCTGATGCTGGTCGACCTGCGGCCCAAGGGCGTGACCGGCAAGGCGACCGAGCTCCAGCTCGAACATGCGCTTATGACCTGCAACAAGAACGGCGTGCCGTTCGACACGGCGCCCTTCACCGTCACCTCGGGTGTGCGGCTCGGCACCCCCGCCGGCACCACGCGCGGCTTCGGTGTCGCCGAGTTCCAGCAGGTCGGCCACTGGATCGCCGACGTCGTGACCTCGATGAACGGCGGGGACGAGGCCGATCCGGCCGTCATCCAGCGCGTGGCGCGCGAGGTGCGCGAGCTCACCGCGCGCTTCCCGATCTACGGATAACACCCTGATGAAGTGCCCCTTCTGCGGAAATCAGGACACCCAGGTGAAGGACAGCCGGCCGTCCGACGACGGCGCGGCCATCCGCCGTCGCCGGTCCTGTCCGCAGTGCCAGGGCCGCTTCACCACCTTTGAGCGGGTCCAGCTGCGTGAGCTGGTCATCATCAAGCGCAATGGCCGCCGCACGCCGTTTGACCGCTCCAAGCTGGAGCGTTCGCTCGGCATCGCGCTCCGCAAGCGGCCGGTCCAGCCGGACCAGATCGAACAGCTCTCCAGCCGCATCGTCCGCCAGCTCGAGAGCCTGGGCGAGACCGAAATCCCGTCCTCCACCGTCGGCGACTTCATCATGAAGGCGCTGAAGTCGGTCGATGAGGTGGCCTACG
>CAMPGL010000028.1 GCA_946885435.1 uncultured Brevundimonas sp.
GCCTCGATCGGGTCGATTACGTTAAGCCACTTGCGCCAACGGTAGCCGAACATGGCGAGCTCCCAAGCCTTGGGAGGTATCGAGCCATCCTAGAGTGCGAAACACAAGCGTCTATAAGCAGATGCCCAATGCTGGCCAATGTCCGCTAAGGGTCGAAAGCGGACATCGCCGGACCCTCCAGCGGATGACCGCGGCCCCCTCTTTTCAGCCCAGCCGATTCAGCCTCAACCTCGGCGGGTTGCGGACGGCCCTCGCTGCTCGCCGTCCGGGGAGGATGGGTGCGCGCATGGTGACAAGGGCGTTCGAGCTTCAGATCCAGGGCTATGGGCTGACGACGGCGGAGATCCATTACTGGATGCCGGATCATCCCTCGTTGCTGCAGATGTATGTCTGGCAGGAGTACGACCTGGCGCCGAGGTTCCCCACGCTGCACGGCTTCCTGGATTTCTGGAGCCACAACCTGGACGGCATGCTCCATTCGGTGCGGGTGGCGCACAAGGCGCTGATCTCGCCGGCCGAATGGCGCGCGGTGGACGGCGTCTTCAGCCTGAACTGAGCGGTAAGGCCTCGCTAACCGCGTCGCTTAAGCCGACAGTAGCCGCGCGCGTTCATGGTGACGGGGAGTCCGGGGTGAAGTCATGGCCGTACGCGTCCTGCTGATCGACGACGACCCGCTGATCCGCGAGATCGGCCGGGAGATGCTGAGTCGCGCGGGCTACGCCGTGACGACCGCCGAAGACGGGGCCGAGGGTCTCAAGACGGTGGCCGAGGGGGACTTCGACCTGCTCATCACCGACATGGTCATGCCCGACGCCGACGGCCTGGACGTCATCCGCGAGGTGCGGGACCGCCTGCCGGACCTGCCGGTCATCGCGATTTCGTCGGGCGGGCGCGTGGGCGCGGACTTCTATCTGAAGCTGGCCAGCGCCATGGGCGCCAACGCCGTCTTTCCCAAGCCGCTGCGCAAGGAGCCCTTCCTGGCGCTGGTCGAGCACGTGCTCAAGGGCGGCGAAGCGGCCGCGGCGGCCTGAGGCGAGTCGCTTTCAGGCGGCCAAGCCTGGGGCCGCGTGCTAGGCTGACGCCCGAGGTCGGGGGACCATGGCGCACTACAGGCTCTATTTCCTGAACGAGGGCGGCAGCATCTGGCGCGCCGTCGACCTCGACTGCGCGGACGATGAGGCCGCCGTCCGCGAGGCCCGCAAGCATCTCAGCAAGTGGAGCCTGGAGCTGTGGCAGGGCGCGCGGGTGGTCGGGCGGCTGACGGCCGGCGAGGCCGAGCCCGACTGACGGTCAGGCCGCCTGGGCGGCCGGGAAGGCCTCGCCGCCGGAGAGCGCGGTCTGCAGGGCGCCGATGAGGCGAGCCTGGTTCAGTGGCTTGGGGACATGGCCGTTCATGCCGGCGGCGCGGCAGCGCTCGACGTCTTCGCGCATGACGTCGGCGGTGACGGCGAGGATCGGGGCGTGGGCGGAGGCGCCGCCCCGGGCGCGGATGGCGCGGGTGGCCTCAAGGCCGTCCATGCCGGGCATGCGGATGTCCATGAGGATGACGTCGAAGGCCTCGAGGCTGGCGGCCTCGACGGCGTCGAAGCCGCTCTCGGCCTCGGCGATGTCGCAGCCGACGGCGCCGAGGATGAGCCGGGCGACCTCGCGGTTCACCGGGTGGTCGTCGACGATCAGGATGCGCGGGGCGCGTTCGGCCTCGTCCGACGGCGCCGGCTCGGCCCCGGCAGGGGCGGCCTCGGCGCGGGGCAGGTCGAGCGTGACCCAGAAGCAGGCGCCGCCCTCTTCGCGGGGTGAATAGCCGATCTCGCCGCCCATGCGCGCGACCAGCGACTGGCAGATGGCCAGGCCCAGGCCCGTGCCCTCGTGGCGGCGCGAGATGGAGGCGTCCATCTGGCAGAAGGGCTGGAACAGCTCGGCGCGGCGGTGGGCGGGCACGCCGGGGCCGGTGTCGAGCACCTCGATGCGGAAGCGGTCGCCCTCGGCCTGAGGCGCGGTGGTCAGGCGCAGCTCGACCGAGCCGGCCTCTGTGAACTTGACGGCGTTGTCGGCCAGGTTGGCCACCACCTGGCGCAGGCGGCGCGCGTCGACGAGGTGCAGGCCGGACGGGGCGTCGGCGGTGACGTGGAAGGTCAGCCCCCTTGCGCGGGCGGCCGCGGTGGCGGGCTCGGCGGCGCAGATCAGGGTGTCGAGGACGGCCGCGGGCGCTGGCTCCAGCTCGAAGCGGCCGGTCTCCAGGCGGGAGAAGTCGAGGATGTCCTCGACCACGGTCATCAGATCGTCGGTCGAGCGGCCGATCATCTCGACCTGGCGGCGCGCCTCGGGCGGCAGGTCGGTTCGCTGGGCCAGGGCGCCAGTGAAGCCGAGGATGCCGTTCAGCGGCGTGCGGATCTCGTGGCTGACGACGGCGAGGAAGCGCTCGCGCGTGCGCGACATCTGCTCGACGCGGGCGTGGCTCGCGGCGGCGGCGGCGGCCTTCCTGCGCATGCGATGCTCGGCCCGCATGCGTTCGGCCAGCGCGCTGGTGGCGAAGGCGGCGGCCAGCACCAGGCTGACGACATAGAGCTGGAGGTGGACGAGGTCGGTGAAGGTCTCACCGCCCTGGAAGGCGGCGATGGGGCCGCGATTGGCCAGGGTCTGGACGGTCGCGGCCTGGGCCATCAGCCAGACCGCCAGGAAGGTCCAGGCCGAGCCCAGCCGGAAGGCGGCGAAGACCAGGGCCGGGAAGGTCAGGAGGAAGGCGGTGAAGCCCGACAGGGAGAACAGGGCGAGCGTGCCGGCGCCGAGCGCGGCCAGGAGGATAAGGCGCTCTGTGCGGCCGGCCGGGCCCATGTAGAGCGGATTGATACGCCGCATGACCATGAGGGTCGCGGGCAGGCCCAGGATCATGCCGGTGACGTCGCAGGCCATCCAGCGCGAGGCGATGACGAGGAAGTCCTGGCCGGTGGCGGGCGTGGTCATGAGTGCGCCGATCGCGCCCTCCGCGAGACCGACCAGCGTCACCAGGCCGACGAAGGGCAGGAAGCGCCGCAGCCGGCCGAGGTCGAGCGCGGCGCCGCAGAAGGTGCGGACCAGCCCGACGACCGCGACCGAGAAGACGAGGTTCAGGCCGGTGAAGGCCGCGTTGAAGATCGGCGGCAGGCCGGCGATGATGTTCACCACCACGTTCAGCCCGATGCAGGCGGCGGCGAAGGCCCAGCCGAGGCGGCGCGGCAGCAGCAGCAGGCCCGCGGCCAGCACGCCGTTGGCGGCCCAGAAGGTGGTCGAGTTCTCGACCGACCGGGACCACATCACGCCGGAATAGACGGCCGCGGCGAAGACCACGAAGAGGATGAGCGCCGTCATCAGGCCGCGCGGCGGTTCCGCCGTCCGGTAGAAGCGCCAACGCACGCCGAATACTCTCATGCCCACTCCCCGTCGGACAGGCGGAGCAGAAGACCACGCAAGTCTTTGAAAGCCGTGAAAGACTATCCAGCGTCCAAAAGGCGGCTTAACGTCGGCCCAGCGGGCGGGGAGGCGGCGCATGACGGAGACGACGGCCAGGGGCGACGCGGGCGATCCGGGACCTCATCAGGCGACCGGCCAGGAGAAGCTGGTCATCGGCGCCTCGTCGCTGGGCACCGTCTTCGAGTGGTACGACTTCTACCTGTATGGCTCCCTGGCGATCTACCTGTCCGAGCATTTCTTCTCGGGGGTGAACGAGACGACGGGGTTCATCCTGGCGCTGGGGGCGTTCGCGGCGGGGTTCGCGGTCAGGCCGTTTGGCGCGCTGGTGTTCGGGCGGATCGGCGACATCGTGGGCCGCAAGAACACCTTCCTGGTGACCATGGCGATCATGGGCCTGTCGACCTTCGTGGTCGGCCTCTTGCCCAGTTACGGGCAGATCGGGGTGGCGGCGCCGCTGCTGCTGGTCTTCCTGCGGCTGCTGCAGGGGCTGGCGCTGGGCGGGGAGTACGGCGGGGCGGCGACCTATGTGGCCGAGCACGCGCCGGACGGGAAACGGGGCCTGTACACCAGCTGGATCCAGACGACGGCGACGGCGGGCCTGTTCCTGAGCCTGCTGGTCATCATGGCGACGCGGGCGCTGATGGCGCCGGACGACTTCGCGGCCTGGGGCTGGCGGATCCCGTTCCTGCTGTCGATCGTGCTTCTGACCATCTCGGTCTGGATCCGGTTCAAGCTGAACGAGAGCCCGGTCTTCCAGAAGATGAAGTCCGAGGGGACGACGTCGAAGGCGCCGCTGAAGGAGTCCTTCGGGCGCTGGCCGAACGCCCGGCTGGTGCTGATCGCGCTCTTCGGCGCTGTCGCCGGCCAGGCGGTGGTCTGGTACACGGGCCAGTTCTACGCCCTGTTCTTCCTCGAGAAGATGCTGAAGGTCGACGGGTTTTCGGCCAACGCCATGGTGGCCGCGGCCCTGCTGATCGGTACGCCCTTCTTCATCGTCTTCGGTTGGCTGTCGGACAAGATTGGGCGCAAGAAGATCATCCTGACCGGCTGCGCGCTGGCGGCCCTCACGTATTTCCCGGCCTTCAACGCCCTGACGTGGGCGGCCAATCCCGCCCTGGCCCAGGCGCAGGCGAGCGCGCCGGTGACAGTGCGGGCCGCGCCCGGCGACTGCTCGTTCCAGTTCGATCCGGTGGGCCGCAACCGCTTCGACAGTCAGTCCTGCGACATCGCCAAGGCCTTCCTCGCCAAGGCGGGCGTCGGCTACCAGACCGTGGCGGCGGAGCCCGGAGCGGTCGCCGAGGTGCGCATCGCGAGGCGGTGGTCACGGCCCCCGATCCTTCGACGGTGACCGGCGAAGCGCGGGTCGAGGCCATCGCCGCCTTCCAGGCCGAGACGCGCGCGGCCCTGAACGCGGCGGGCTATCCGGAGGCCGCCGACCCCGCGCGCGTGAACACGGCGGCGGTGGTCGCCATCCTGGCCTTCCTCGTCCTGCTGGTGACCATGGTCTACGGGCCGATCGCAGCGCTGCTGGTCGAGCTGTTTCCGGCGCGGATCCGCTACACCTCGATGTCGCTGCCCTATCACATCGGCAACGGCTGGTTCGGCGGCTTCCTGCCGACCACGGCCTTCGCCATCGTGGCGGCCACGGGGAACCTCTATTCGGGCCTGTGGTATCCGGTGATCGTGGCGGCGGCGACGGTGGTGATCGGCCTGTTCCTGCTGCCGGAGACCTACCGGCGGCCGATGGACCATCTGTCGGCCGGCGGACAGTCGGGAACCTAGCTTGGCCGCAAGGGGTTGCCCTTGGTTCAGGGAACCGAGGGAACAGGCCATTGAGCGCACGCGCGCACGAGTTGCAGCTCTGGGGCGGGCACGAGTGCACGGTGAACCGGCTCGGCGACCGGTTCGTCGACCAGACCGTGCTGTCCGGACATCAGGAGCGGCTGTCGGACCTGGAGCTGTTCGCCGGGCTGGGCGTGACGGCCCTGCGCTATCCGGTGCTGTGGGAGCGGGTGTCGCCGAGGTCGCCGGACGCGCGCGACTGGCGCTGGAGCGACGAGCGGCTGGGCGAGCTGAGGCGGCTGGGCGTGCGGCCGATCGTGGGGCTGGTTCACCATGGCTCGGGGCCGGCCTACACCAGCCTGCTGGACGAAGGTTTTGCGGAGGGACTGGCGGCGCACGCGCGCGCCGTGGCCGACCGCTATCCGTGGGTGCGCGAATGGACGCCGGTCAATGAGCCCCTGACCACCGCGCGGTTCAGCGCGCTCTATGGCCTCTGGTATCCGCATCTGAGGGACGAAGGCGCGCTGTGGCTGGCGCTGCTGAACCAGATCGACGCGACGCGGCTGGCGATGAAGGCGATCCGGGAGGTGATCCCGGACGCGCGGTTGATCCAGACCGAGGACCTCGGCTTTACCCACGCGCGGGCGGGGCTGGAGGAGCAGGCGGCGTTCGAGAACCACCGGCGCTGGCTGACCTGGGATCTGCTCTGCGGGCGGGTTACGCCGACGCATCCGCTGTTCAGCCGCATCGCGCGGCATGGGCTGGAGGCGCGACTGGCGGCGATCGCGGCCGAACCGTGCCCGCCGGACGTGATCGGGGTGAACCACTATCTGACCAGCGAGCGGCTGCTGGACGACCGGCTGGAGCGGTATCCGCCGCACACCCACGGCGGCAGCGACAAGCGGCGCTATGCGGACGTCGAGGCGGTCAGGGCCGCGGCCGAAGGGCCGCTGGGGCTGGAGACGCTGCTGGACCAGGCGTGGCGGCGCTATGGCCGGACGCTGGCGGTGACCGAGGTGCACAACGGCTGCACGCGCGACGAGCAGATGCGCTGGCTGCTGGAGGCCTGGCGGGCGTGCGAACGGCTGCGGGCCGACGGCGTGGACGTCGAGGCGGTGACGGCCTGGTCGCTGCTGGGCGCCTATGACTGGGACAGTTTGCTGACACGGCAGCGGGGGCATTACGAGCCCGGTGTCTTCGACCTGAGGGGTGGCGAGCCCCGCCCGACGGCGGCGGCGGAGCTGATGCGCGCGCTGGCCGCTGGGCGCGAGCCAGAGATCCTTGGCCTGGCCCGAGAGGGCTGGTGGCGGCGAGACGTACGGATGGAATATCCCCCGGTGCCAGCGGCTTCGCCGACGCGGCGGGCTGCGCCGCCCGTGCGGATCGACCGGCGGCCGATCCTGATCACCGGCCGGACCGGGACCCTGGGCCAGGCGCTGGCGCGGGCGTGCCGGCTCAGGGACCTGCCCTATGTGCTGACGGACCGGGCGCGGCTGCCGATCGAGGGCGAGGCGGCGGTGCGCGAGGCCATCGAGCAGATCCGGCCCGCCGCCGTGATCAATGCGGCGGGCTGGGTGCGGGTGGACGAGGCGGAGGACAATGCGGCGGCCTGCATGCGCGCCAACGCCGAGGGGCCGGAGCTGCTGGCCCAGGCGTGCGAGCGGGCGGGCCTGCCGTTCGTGGCCTTCTCGTCGGACCTGGTGTTCGATGGCCTGGCGGGCCGGGCCTATGTCGAAGGCGACGCGACCGCGCCGCTGGGCGTCTATGGACGCAGCAAGGCCGAGTGCGAGCGGCGGGTGCTGGCGGTCGGCGGCAAGGCGCTGGTGATCCGCACGGCGGCGTTCTTCCAGGCGGAGGATGCGCACAACTTCGCCGTGCACTGCTTCAACGCCCTGTCGGCCGGTGAGCGGTTCGCGGCGGCGGAGGACTGTTTCGTCTCGCCGACGCATGTGCCGGACCTGACGCACGCGACGCTCGACCTGCTGATCGATGGCGAGACCGGGCTGTGGCACCTGGCCAATCCGGGGCGGTTCTCCTGGGCCGGGTTCGCGCGGACCCTGGCGGAGGCGGCGCGGCTCGATCCGGGGCTGGTAGAGGGCGTGGGGTCGGAGGCCATGGGCTGGCGGGCGACGCGGCCGGCGGACGTGCATCTCGGCTCGGAGCGCGGCGCCCTGCTGAAACCGGCCGAGGACGCCATCGACCGCTTCCTGCACGCCTGGCGGCGCAGGTCGGCGGACGGAGAGGCGGGGACCCGGTCGGCCTGCGTGTCAGGCCGGGTCGAGCTTCAGGCCTGAGCCTCGACCAGCGGACGGACCGCGGCGACGGCGGCGCGGGCCTTTTCCGCGGTCTCTTCGGGCGACTGCCCCGGTTTGTAGATTTCCGAGCCGAGGCCGAAGCCGCGCGCGCCGGCCGCCCACCAGTCGGCCATGGTCGAGGGGCCCGCGCCGCCGACGGCGAGCACGGTGGCGTCCCTCGGCAGGACGGCCATCAGGGCCTTGAGGTGGCCCGGCCCGACGCTGGAGGCGGGAAAGAGCTTCAGATAGCGGGCGCCGGCATCATAGGCGGAGAAGGCCTCGGTCGCGGTCTGGACGCCGGGCATCGGATCGAGGCCGAGGTCACGGCTGCGCTTGATGACCGCCGGGTTGGTGTTGGGCGCGACCACGATGCGGCCGCGGGCTTCGGCGACGTGGTCGACCATGTCGGGCGACAGCACCGTGCCGGAGCCGCAGACCAGACGGTCGCCCCAGCGCTCGGTCAGGCGGCGCAGGCTCTCGAAGGGCTCGGGAGAGTTCAGCGGGATCTCCACGATGCGGACGCCGCCGGCGTGCAGCGCCTCGGCGTGGGCCTCGATCTCGTCGGGGGTGACGCCGCGCAGGATGGCGACGACCGGGACGGTGCGCATGGCCTCGTCGAGTTTCATGGCCGGACCTTTCGATAGAGGGCGGTAAGGCCCGCCAGCGCCGCGTCGCGGCCGTCGAAGGTCTCCGACGCGATCCCGCGCAGGGCGAACGCGCGCTCGTAGAGGAGGCAGAGTTCCGGCTCGCCGATGAGGACGACGCGCTCGGGCCGGACGTCGAGGCAGGCGGGCGTGCTGGCGATCTCGGCGCCGATGAGCAGGCCCGACAGGTAGGAGGCCGAGCCGGCCGGGTCGGCGTCCCCGCCGACCACCCGCGAGCGCACGGTGAAGAGGCGCGAGGCCAGGGCCGAGCCGTCGCCCGCGGCCATCACCCCGGCGTCGAAGTCGGGACCGAGCTCGGCGGGGTGGTCGGTCTTCAGAACGCCGTGCTTGCTGAGCAGGCCGAACAGCTCGCCGGTCATGGCGGTGACGAACCGCTCCAGCCGGCCGTCGCGGGCGAGCGCCCATTTGGCGTGGGTGCCGGGGTGGCAGATGAGATGCTCGCCCTGGAGGCGGGTGAGCTCTGCGTTCAGCCAGCCGAGAATCTGTGTCTCCTCGCCGCGCATGACGTCCGGCGCGGCCACGACGCCCCGGCCGCGCAGGCCGGGCGTCAGCCAGACGTCGTCGGCGACGCGGTCGAGGCCGGCCGCCAGCTCATCGAGCGAGGCCGGGCAGTCGAGATAGTCCACGACCTTCCAGCCCAGCGTCGAGCCGATCATGCCGCAGAGGACGGCGGGCAGGCGCTCGGCGGACAGGGCCGGGCGGACCACCTCGTGGAAGACCCGCTCCGCCTCGCCGGGCTGGAGGCGGCCGACGCCGCATTCGAACTCGCGTTCCTCGAGCGGCTGGTCGTCGGCGCCCACGGTCCAGGCGCGCAGGTTGGTCGTGCCCCAGTCGCAGGCGAGGAACACGGGCTCGGCCATTCAGGTCCGGCCGCCGTCGATGACGAAGTTCTGGCCGGTGATCATCCGGCTGTCGTCCGCCGACAGGAACAGGCACAGGCGCGCCACGTCGTCGGGCAGGATGCGGTCCTTGAGCGCGACCTGCTCCATCCACTCGGCCTCGGCCTCCGGCGTCAGCCACAGGGCCAGCTGGCGCTCGGTGACGATCCAGCCGGGCGAGACGGTGTTGACCCGGATCTTCTGCGGTCCCCACTCGCGGGCCAGGCCCTTGGTCAGGGCGTTGATGGCGCCCTTGGCCGCGACATAGGTCGGCATCTCGGCGGGGCCGAGAAGAGCGTTGATCGAGCTGATGTTGAGGATCACCCCGCCGCCGGCCTCGACCATGCCGGGATAGACCGCGCGGCTGCAGATGAAGGCCGGGTCGAGGTTGACCGCCATGCCCCTGTGCCACTGCTCCAAGGTGGTTTCGGCGGCCTTGTGGCGGGTGTCGTTGGCGACGTTGTTGACCAGGATGGTGATGGGCCCGTGGCGCTCGGCGGCCTCGGCCAGCGTCGCTTCCAGGGCGGGGGCGTCGGTGACGTCGCAGCGCTTGAACCAGCTGCCGGGCGCCTTGGCCTCCACGCTCTCGCCGGCGGAGACGTCGAGGCCGACGAAGGCGACCCTGGCGCCCTGGCGCGTGTACTCCTCGACCATGCAGGCGCCGATGCCCGACGAGCCGCCGGTGATGAAGACGGACCGGCCCTCAAGGCTGGGATAGCGGGCGTAGTCAGGCATTCAGTGGGACTCCCGGGTGACCTCGTCGCCGCTGCGTCCCACAAGGAAGTCCAGGTCGCAGCCCTGGTCGGCCTGAAGGACGGAGTCGACGTAGAGCCTATACCAGCCCCGGGCGGGCTGTGGCGCTTGTTCCTGCGCGTCGCGGCGGCGGCGGCGGTCGGCCAGTTCGTCCTCGCCGACACAGAGCTCGAGGGTGCGGGCCGGGCCGTCGAGCCTGATCTCGTCGCCGCTCTCGACCAGGGCCAGCGGCCCGCCGGCGGCGGCCTCGGGCGCGACGTGGAGGATGACGGCGCCATAGGCGGTGCCGCTCATCCGGGCGTCGGAGATGCGCAGCATGTCGCGCACGCCCTGGGCCAGGAGCTTCCTCGGCAGGGCCATGTTCCCGACCTCGGGCATGCCGGGATAGCCCTTGGGGCCGCAGCCCTTGAGAACGAGGACGGACGAGGCGTCGACCTCGAGGTCGGGGTCGTCGATGCGGGCGCGGTAGTCCTCGATGGTCTCGAAGACCACGGCCCGGCCGCGATGGCGCAGCAGGGACGGGGTGGCCGCGCTGGGCTTCATGATGGCGCCCTGGGGGCAGAGGTTGCCGCGCAGAACCCAGACGCCGGACGAGGGGCCGACTGGATCGAACAGGGGGCGGATGACCTCGCGGTTCCAGACCTCGGCCGTCTCGGCGATCGGGCCGATGGGCACGCCGGCCACGGTCAGGGCCTCGGGTTTCAGGACGGGCAGGAGCTCCTTCATCACGGCGGGCACGCCGCCGGCGTAGGCGAAGTCCTCCATCAGGAAGCGGCCCGACGGCATGATGTCGACGAGCAGCGGCACCTCACGGCCCCAGCGGTCGAAGTCCTCCAGGCTCAGTTCGACGCCCAGCCGGCCGGCGAGGGCCAGCAGGTGGAGCACGGCGTTGGTGGAGCCTCCGACCGCGGCGTGGACCTTGATGGCGTTCTCGAAGGAGTCGCGGGTCAGGACCTTTGAAGGGCGCAGGTCGTCCTTGACCATCTGCACGATGGTGCGGCCGGTGAGGTGGGCCAGGGTGCCGCGCCGGGCGTCGACGGCCGGCAGGGCGCCGTTCATCGGCAGGCTGATCCCCAGCGCCTCGATCAGGCTCGACATGGTCGAGGCCGTGCCCATGGTGTTGCAGACTCCGTGGCTGCGGCTCATGCCGGCCTCGGCGGCGGTGAAGTCGTCCATCGACATCTCGCCGGCGCGGACGGCCTCCGACAGGCGCCAGACGTCGGTCCCCGAGCCGATGGGCTTGCCCTTGAAGGTCCCGTTCAGCTTGGGCCCGGCCGAGACGACGATGGCGGGCAGGTCGACGCTGCAGGCCCCCATGAGCTGGCCCGGCGTGGTCTTGTCGCATCCGCCGAGCAGCACCACGCCGTCGATGGGATTGCCGCGGATCGACTCCTCGACCTCCATGGCCAGCAGGTTGCGGAACAGCATGGCGGTCGGCCGCATCTGGGTCTCGCCCAGCGACATGGCGGGGAACTCCAGCGGCAGGCCGCCGGCCTCCCAGACGCCGCGCTTCACGTGCTCGGCCAGGTCGCGCAGGTGGCCGTGGCAGGGGTTTAGCTCGGACCAGGTGTTGCAGATGCCGATGACCGGCCGGCCGTCGAAGACGTCGTCAGGCAGGCCGAGGCTCTTCATCCAGCTGCGGTGGATGAAACCGTCCCTGTCCAGCTTGCCGTAGCTGTGGGCGCTGCGGAACGGCTTGCGGCTCACGGTGACGGGGCTCCCTCGACGGCGGTCAGGTCGATAACCCGCCGAAGCGCCGGAGGGTTCATCCCGCGAAGCGCGGTATCGGCAGGCCGGGCGCATCGACCTCAATGGAGAACAGGCCCCCGGCCAGCGGCTGGTTGGCGAGCGCGACCTCCGAGAGGTCCTCGCGCGCGCTGGTGATGAAGAGGGTCTTGAGGTCGGGACCGCCGAAGGCGCAGCTCGACGGCTGATCGACCGGGAGCTCGACGATCCGGTCGATGGTCCCGTCCGGCGCGTAGCGGACCACCCGCCAGGCGCCCCAGTGGGCGTTCCAGAGATAGCCCTCGGCGTCCACGGCCGCGCCATCGGGCGAGCCATCGGTGACGCGGGCGAAGAGCTGGCGATCGCCCAGCTCTCCGGTCTCAGGCTCGACCGCATAGGCCCAGATCAGCCCCTTGTCGGACTCGGCGACATAGAGGGTGCGGCCGTCCGGGCTGAAGGCCAGGGCGTTGGGGATGGTGATCGGCTGGATGATCCGCTGGATCGTCCAGTCGGGGTTCAGCCGATAGATCGAGCCGGCGTCGGCCACGGCGCCGTCGCGCATTGTACCCCACCAGAAGCGGCCCTGAGGGTCGGTCCCGCCGTCATTGGAGCGGTTCGCTTCCGGCTCGTTGGCGATGACGCGGACTTCGAACGCGCCGGTCTCGACATCCAGCACGCCGACGCCGCCTTCGGTGGCCAGCAGCAGGGATCCGTCCGCCATCAGCGCCCCCGCGCTTGCGCGGAGCGGCAGGCTCCAGGAGCCCTGTTCGTTGTTGCCCGACCGCCACCAGAACAGCAATTTGTTCTGGATATCGAACCAGTAAAGCCGCCCGCGCGCGGGGTCCCAGAGCGGCCCCTCGCCCAGCAGGGCCTCCGATTGAACGCAGCAAATCACGGCCACTCAAGGCGCTCCTGAATTTGGCGGAATGTCGGCTCGGCGACGCCGGCGTTCAGTGATCCGGGCTCGGGCAAACCTGTCACAACGTGTGACCCCTCGTTCGGGTTCCATTCATTTCTCAGGCGCTTAGATTAAGGCACGTAAACGAGTCGGTGGGCACCGAAATGAACAAGCTCAGCTATCTGGACGTCTTCGGCATCAACCAGGACCGCGAGCACGACGAGGACATCCGCGTCGGCGACCTGGTCCGTACGGGCCAGAACGCATTCCCCCATTTCACCGTCATCGCCGTGGCCGGCGAGATGGCCTGGGTGCGCGACATCCAGAACGGCGCCGACGGCCTGACCGCCGTCAGCCGCTGCCGCCGGATCAACGGCGCACCGGCGCAGTAAGCCGCCTCCAGCGTCCGCCGCCGGACACTGTCCGGTGAACCATTCGGCCCTGCCACGGTTAAGTCACCGGGGCCGGCGGCGATGGAGAGCGGACGATCACCACCTTCATGTTCGCGACGGGGATCGAAAACAGCATCCCCCGGATCAAGGGCGGCTCCGTGCGGGTCGACCAGATGGAGTCCTGCGGCCACTACCGGATGTGGAGCACGGACTTCGACCTGTGCGAGGAGATGGGCATCCGCTTCCTGCGCTATGGCCCGCCGCTGCACACCACCCATCTGGGGCCCGGCAAGTACGACTGGGAGTTCGCGGACCTCACCTTCAATGACCTGAAGCGGCGCGACATCGTGCCGATCGTGGACCTGTGCCACTTCGGGGTGCCGGACTGGATCGGCGATTTCCAGAACCCCGACTTCCCCCAGCATTTCGAGACCTACGCCCGGGAGTTCGCGCGGCGGTTCCCGTGGGTTCAGCTCTACACCCCGGTCAACGAGATGTTCATCTGCGCCACCTTCTCGGCCAGGTACGGCTGGTGGAACGAAGAGGGCACGACCGACCAGACTTTCGTCCGGGCCCTGACCAACATCGTGAAGGCCAATGTGCTGGCCATGAAGGCCATCCTGGAGGTCCGGCCCGACGCCATCTTCGTGCAGAGCGAGAGCTCGGAATATTTCCACGCCGAGAACCCGCGGGCCATCAAGCCGGCCGAGATCCTGAACTCGATGCGGTTCCTGTCGCTGGACCTGAACTACGGCCACCGCGTCGATTCCGAGATGTACTGCTACCTGCTCGACAACGGCATGACCCAGCAGGAATACGAGTTCTTCCTCGGCAACAGGCTGCGCCACCACTGCATCCTGGGCAACGACTACTACTGGACGAACGAGCACCGGGTGTCGGCGGACGGCTCGACCCGGGCCTCGGGCGAGATCTTCGGCTACAGCGAGATCACCCGGCAGTACTACGACCGGTACCGGCTGCCGGTGATGCACACCGAGACCAACATCGTCGAAGGCCCCAAGGGCGACGAGGCGGTGAACTGGCTGTGGAAGGAGTGGGCCAACGTCCTGAGGTGCCGCAACGACGGCATCCCGACGGTCGGTTTCACCTGGTACTCCCTGACCGACCAGATGGACTGGGACACCGCCCTGAGGGAGCCGAACGGGCGGGTTCACCCCGTCGGCCTCTACGACCTGAACCGTCAGATCCGGCCGGTCGGCAAGTGCTACAAGCAGATCATCCGGGAGTGGAAGGATGTGCTGCCGGTGCAGAGCCTCTGTCTGGCGGTGCCCATCGTCTATCCGTCCGAATACGAGGAGCGGCAGGCCCTGCGCCAGCGCTCGGAAGCGCGCGAGCTGAGGGCCGGCGAAAAGGAAATCGAGCGCGAGGAGGCCTGATGGCGCGCCCGGTGCGGATCGGCGGGCTGCCGGTCGTCACGCTGCGCGCGCCCGGGGTGACAGAGCGCGGCTTCGTCAGCGCCGACATCCTGCGGGGCCGGGGGATGACTACCCTGCAGATCCGGGCGCGCACGCCCGAACTGGGAGAGTTCGACGTGCTGGCTTCGCCGTCCGTGGAGGCGGCGGCCGAGGTGTTGGACGGCGGGCCGGACGACCATGTGGGCTCGAAGTCCTTCTCTTTGGGCGGGGCGCTGCTGATCCCCTACGCCAACCGCATTCGGGGCCGGCTGACGCCCGACGGGCGGGAGATCGAGACGGAGGTGGCCGGGCGGACGATGCGCCTGCCGGCCAACTGGGGCGGCCAGCGGCCGGGCGCTGAGCGTTACGCCATGCACGGCCTGATCCTGGATGCGGCCGTGCCCGACTACCGGATCGATCGGCGGGGCGAAGCCGAGGTGCTGATCGCCGTGCTGGACGTCGGCGACTTCGGCGGGCGCTGGCCATCGCGGTGCCGGCTGGAATTCGAGATCGCCCTGAGCGCCTCGGTCTTCGAAATGCGGGTCACGGCCACGAACACGGGCGACGAGATCCTGCCGCTGGGCATCGGCTGGCACCCCTGGTTCAACCTGCCGAGCGGAAGGCGCGAGCAGGCCCGCCTGACCCTGCCGGCGCGCGCGCGGACCCGGGTCAACGACTACGACGAGGTCCTGCCGACCGGCGAGGTCGAACCCGTGGCCGGGACCGCCTACGACTTCCGAGAGGGGCGGGCGCTGGGCGACCTCTATCTGGACGACTGTTTCACCGACCTGGAGCGGGTGGGCGGCGAACTGGCGTTGAGCTTCGAGGACCCCGCCGCCGGCTACGGGCTCGCCATCACCAGCGGGTCGGAGGCCGTGAAGGCCGTCCAGGTCTATGCGCCGCCGGACCGGCCCGTGCTGGTGATCGAGCCGCAGTTCAACCTGGCTGATCCGTTCGGCGCGGCGTGGGGCGGCGGGGATGCAGGAATGGTCCAGTTGAGCCCTCGCGAAGCGGCGCGTTACCACGCGCGGCTCTACCTAGGCGGGTAAGCTGAGAATCAACCAATCCTAGAAAATATAAGGTGTGCAGCCTGACCGGGCGTTCGATTGGCCCGGTCAGAAGCCGCTGATACGCACCCCCAAAGCGCGCCGCTAGCCGGTGATCCAGATCACCCCATGGTCCTTAAACACGCGAATTCCCCCAACACACTCAGCAGGCGCGAGCCGCCTGGGCCGTCCGGCTACCCCACATCATCTGTGCACGCCACAACATAGGGTTTGGCTTTGGTTTCGAACCACTCTCTCGTCCGAACGCACGCCTACAATGGTCACCGCAGCACGCGCCACTCGACAAAGGTGCGCCATGCCCGGAAACAAGCCCACGTTGTGGCGACCCGCGCCCCTCCGATGTACCAGCCCTTCCCCATGAACCCGCCCGAGGGAGGACCGGCCGTGCAATCCGACAACCTGCCCCTTTTCGGCCAGTGGAAGGATGCGGCGCAGCAGCTGCATTCGGCGCATCAGGCCCGCGCCTCGGGGTGCGAGGTGGCGGCGCGGGAGTATGACCAGGCGCTGGCGGCGTACCGCGAGGTCTGCGACCTGTGCGCGAGCACCTGGTACGGGGCGCTGGGCGACGGCGACGCCTCGGGCGGCGAGCCCTCGTCGCTGTAGGCCGGGCCGCTGCGCGGCCGTTGAATGACCCTTTCCCTTCCGCTCACCCCGGCGAACGCCGGGGCCCAGAT
>CAMPGL010000029.1 GCA_946885435.1 uncultured Brevundimonas sp.
TCATCGACTTCCAGAACACCCAGTTCAAACTGGCCGAGGTGAAGACCAAGCTGACGGTGGCCAAGGTCTTCGTCGACCACTGCATCGGCCTGCACCTGAAGGGCCAGCTCGACGCCGCCACGGCCTCCATGGCCAAGTACTGGGTCACCGACATCCAGGGCGAAGTCATCGACGAGATGCTCCAGCTCCACGGCGGCTACGGCTACATGAACGAGTATCCGATCGCCCAGCTGTACAAGGACGCGCGGGTGCAGCGCATCTACGGCGGCACCAACGAGATCATGAAGCTGCTGATCGCGCGGACGCTCTAGGCCCGCGTCCGGTCCCAGACCCCGAACTCGTGCGCGATGCAGCGCTCGATGAGCTTGCGCCAGACCGGCTCGGCGATGTCCGGCGACAGGCCCTGCTCGCGGGCGGCGGCCAGCACCTTTGAGACGACATCCTCGATCCGCCAGTCGTCGTGGACCACGTCCCGGCTCGGCTTGATGCGGGCGGCGGCGTCCATGTAGCGCTGGCGCTCGGCCATCAGCCCGACCAGCGCCCGGTCGAGCGCGTCGACGCCCGCGCGGACCTCGGCCATGGTCGTGCAGGCCTCGGGCGCCGTGCGCGGATCGATCCTCACCTCATCCGACAAAGGCGCGCTCCAGGACATATTCGGCCGGTTCGGCGTTGGAGCCCTCGGCCAGGCCGTAGGCCTCCACCAGGGCGGCGACATCCTTGATCATGGCCATTGAGCCGCAGAGCATGATCCGGTCGCGCGCCGGGTCGAAGCCGCGCTCCAGCCCCAGGTCGTCGAAAAAGGCGCCAGAGCGGATGCGGTCGGTCACCCGGCCGGTCGTGTGGAAGTCCTCGCGCGTCACCGTCGGGGCGTAGGTCAGGGCGGCCCTGGCCTCGTCGCCGATCAGCGGATCTTCATGGACGCCGCCCTCCAGGAACTCGCGATAGGCCAGGTCCGCGACCTGGCGCACGCTGTGGACCACGAAGACGCGCTTGAAGCGCTGGTACGTCTCCGGATCGCGCACGATCGACAGCCAGGGCGCCAGGCCCGTACCCGAGCCGATCAGGAACAGGTTCTCGCCGCCGGTCAGGGCGTCCAGCACCAGCGTGCCGGTCGGCTTCCTGCCGACCAGGACGATGTCGCCTTCCTTGATGTGCTGCAGGCGAGAGGTCAGCGGGCCGTCCGGGACCTTGATGGAGAAGAACTCGAGCTGCTCGTCCCACATCGGGCTGGCGACCGAATAGGCGCGCACGATCGGCTTGGCGCCGTCCGTGGCCGGCAGGCCGATCATAAGGAACTCACCCGAGCGGAAGCGCAGCTCGTCGGGGCGCGTGACGGCGAAGGAGAACAGGCTGTCGGTCCAGTGACGGACCCACAGCACCCGTTCCTCGAAATAGGGGCTGGGGCGCGCGGTCGGCGCGGCGGCGGCGGTCATGGCGTCCATCTATAGGCTCGGGCGGATTTCGCCAGTGCGGGCGGTCAGGCCGCCGCCTCCTCCATGGCGCGGCGGATGGCGGTGGCGGTGCGCTCCGGCCCCATGCCGTAGCTGAGCGGCGTGACGAACTCGCCCTCGGGGTTCATCAGATAGACGGTCAGGGAGTGGTCCATGGTGTAGCCCCCGGTCTGCTCGCGGCGCTCGTAGAAAACTCGATAGGCGTCGGCGGCGGCCCGCACCTGCTCCGGCGTGCCGGTCAGGCCGATGACACCCTCGGGGAAGCCGCGCGTGGACAGGTAGTCGGCCATGGCCTGGGGCGTGTCGCGCTCGGGATCGACGGTGATGAAGACGATCTGCAGGTCCTCGGCCTGGGCCCCCAGCTGGTCCCTCACCACCGCCAGGGTCTGAAGCGTGGTCGGGCAATAGTCCGGGCAGTAGGTGAAGCCGAAGAAGACGGCGGTCCACTTGCCCTCGAGAATCGACTCATCGACCTGGCGGCCGGTCTGATCGACCAGCTGGAAGGGCCCGCCGATGTCCGCCTCCCCGAAGGTCACCACGGCCTGCTCCGAGGGCTCCGTGCGGCGCGACATGGTCCACCACGTCAGGCCGGCGATCAGCACCGCAAGGCCTATGCAGACGGCGGCGAAGATGACGATCGACTTGCGCGGCATGAAATCCTCTCGACGCGGGCGGGTCTGGCGGGGCCTTATAGGGGCGTGAGCCCCGAGCCCCAAGCCGCCACCTACTGGGACGCCGACAGCCTGCCCGCCCCGCGGGGGCGTCTGCGCCTGCGCACCCTCATGCTGCTGCGCTGGCTCGGCCTGTTCGGCCAGACGACGGCCGTCCTGATTACGGCCTTCACCCTGGATTTCGACATCCGCCTCGGCTGGGCCCTGGCCATCATCGGCGCGGGTGCCTGGATGAACGTGGCCCTGGCTGTGCTGGTGCGCCAGCCGGTGCTTGAGGGATGGCGCGCCGCCGCCCAGCTGATGTTCGACGTGCTGCAGCTGGGCGCCCTGCTCGGCATGACCGGCGGTCTGGACAATCCGTTCTGCCTGCTGCTCATCGCTCCGGTGACCATCGCCGCGGCGGCTCTGCCGACCCGCCACACCATGGCCGTGGGGGTCCTGGCCCTGCTGGTCGCCTGCGTCCTGTTCTTCGTGCCGGAGCCCCTGCCCTGGCGCCCCGGCGAGGTCTTCGCCCTGCCGCCCATCTATCGGCTCGGCTTCCTGGCCGCGATCCTCACCGGGGTGCTGTTCACAGCGGGCTACGCCTGGCGCACCTCGTCCGAGGCGCGGCGCATGGCCCTGGCCCTGGCCGCCACCGACGCCATCCTCGCGCGCGAGCAGCGGCTGGCGGCGATGGGCGGCCTGGCGGCGGCGGCGGCGCACGAGCTGGGCACCCCGCTGGCCACCATCCAGGTCGTGGCGCGCGAGCTCTATCGCAACGCCGGCGCCGACAAGGCCTTGGCCGAGGACGCCGAACTGCTGGTCCAGCAGGCCGAGCGCTGCCGCGACATCCTCAAGGCCCTGTCGCAGAGGTCCGAGACCGGCGACGTCGCCGAGGCCCAGGTCAGCCTCGGCGACCTGCTGCGCGAGGCGGCCGACCCCCACCGCAACCACGGGCCACGCGTCGAGATCGCCGTCGAGGGGGCCAAGGGCTCCGCCGAGCCCGAGATCCGCCGCCTGCCCGAAGCCGTGCGGGCCATCGGCGCCTTCGTCGAGAACGCCACGGATTTCGCCGTGTACGAGGTGCGGGTCACGGCCTATTTCGACGACCGCACCATCCGCATCGAGGTGCGCGACGACGGCCCCGGCTTTGCGTCAGACGTTCTGGCCAAGCTCGGTGAGCCCTATGTGACATCGCGTCCGCTCGGCGAAGGCTCCAGGACCGGCCACCATGGCATGGGGCTGGGCTTCTTCATCGCCAAGACCCTCCTGGAGAAGACCGGCGCCTCGGTCACCTTCGGGAACCTCCGGCACAAGGAAGGCGCTCAGGTGGTGGCCGCATGGCCACGCTCGACGCTCGAGGTGTGATGGGCTTGCGAAGCCGGGGCGCAGCATCGATCTAGGCCGGACGAGGAGACGGAATGTCAGAGACGTTGGACCTTCAGACCCAGGTTGAGACCCTCGAGGATCGCTCGCTGCTCATCCTCGACGACGACGCCGCGCTGCGCACACGCCTCGGGCGGGCCATGGAGACCCGCGGCTTCGAGGTGACCCTGGCCGGATCGGTGGCCGAGGCGATGGAGTTGGGCCGCGCCAGTCCGCCCGCCTTCGCGGTCATCGACATGCGGCTGGAGGACGGCACCGGCCTGAAGGTCGTCGAAACCCTGCGCGAGCTTCGGCCTGAATCCCGCATCGTCATGCTGACCGGCTACGGCGCCATCGCCACGGCCGTGGCCGCCATCAAGGCCGGCGCGGTCGACTATCTGGCCAAGCCCGCCGACGCCGACGACGTCGCCAAGGCCCTGCTGGCCGTCGGCGGCGAGAAGGCCGAGCCGCCCGAGAATCCCATGTCGGCTGACCGCGTCCGCTGGGAGCACATCCAGCGCGTCTACGACCTGTGCGGCCACAATGTCTCGGAGACGGCGCGGCGGCTGAACATGCACCGCCGCACCCTGCAGCGGATCCTGGCCAAGCGCGCCCCGCGCTGACCTAATTCTCCTCCCCGCGTAGTGGGGAGGGGGACCACGAAGTGGTGGAGGGGGCGGCGCCGGCCTGTCCGATCCGGCGCCTGATCTCGCGCTCGATCTGCTCCAGAACGGCGTCGAGTTCATCGCGGATATCGACAGCGCGCAGTCGAAGGACGTCGATGCGCTGACGCGCAAGCCAACCATCGCGGCGGTGGTCTCTCTCCTGCTGCTCAGGATCGGCGTGGCCAACACCATCGACCTCAATGGCGAGCCGCGCAGCCGGGCAATAGAAGTCGAGTATGTAGGGCCCGACGGGGTGTTGCCTTCGAATGCTGCAGCCGAGCGCGTTCCGGCGGACGTTCACCCATAGCCGGGCCTCGGGCGGAGTCATCCGGCGGCGCATGCCTTTGGCGCGGCCGTAGGTGCTCTCGTCGTCCGTCAGCGCCGCCCCCTCCGTCTCGGCGCGTCGCCGCGCCGATCCACCTCCCCATCGCTCCGCGATGGAGAGGAGACCTTCATCAGACCCCGGTGGCGCGCATCGCGCCTAGCCTCGCGAACGCCAGGGTGAGCGCCTTGCGGCGCGCGGGCGCCAGCGGGCTTGGCGTATGCGGCCGGACCACCGCTCCGCCAAAGCCGTCGGCGACGATCAGGCCCGGCTCGACCGGCAGGATGTCGGCGGGAAATTCCGGGGCCACGGCGAAGAAGTAGGCGTCGCAGAACGGCAGGTAGTCGCCCCACTTCCGGTCGCAGCGGAAATCCTCGACCGAGGACTTCACCTCGCAGATGGCGATCTCGCCGCGCGGGCCCAGCGCCATGACATCGGCGCGCCGTCCGTTGGGCAGGCGAACCTCCAAGAGCGGCGCATAGCCCAGGTCCGCCATCACGCGCGCCGCGCCCTTGGTGACGGCCGCCGTCACGGCCGGCCGCGCGGTGAAGGTCAGTTCCAGGGTTTCGAAGGCGACGAGGCTCACCCCGCCACAATGTTCACGGGCTGTTCCAAGTCAACCCATGCGGACGGGCGATCAGCTCGCCGCGCCGACCGCCAGGACCAGCCAGATCATCTTGAGCGCCTGCATCTCAGGCCCCCACGTGAACGACGTTGGAGGTGTCGTAGCCGAGCGCGCGCACGCGGGCGAGCAGGGCCGCGCGGTTGGCCGGGCTGTGCGAGCGGCTCCACAGCCAGAAGTAGTTGCCGCCCGGCGTGCCGAGGATGGCCCAGGAATAGTCGTCGGCTCGGTCGAGCACCCAGAACTCCTGCGACACGCCGATGAAGCCGGCCGCGCCGCCCTGGGCGCGGAAGCGCAGACGGTTGTTGGCGTCGTTAAGCGGGCTGGCCGAGGCGCGGACGATGCGCGGCTCGCCGCTGGCGCGCTGGCAGGTGTTGACCACGTTGTAGGCGTCGCCCGAGCGGGTCACGTCGATCTGCAGGCGGTTGCAGGACGGCTGGTTGCGGTTGGGCGTGCGCGCGATCTCGTACCAGCGGCCGTCGAACTGCTGCAGGTCGACGGCGCGGCGCGGGGCCGGGGCGTCGGCGAGCGCCACGGTCGAAAAGGCGATGGCCGCTGCGGACGCGGCGATGAGCTTGGTCGGTCTCATGATCCTGATCCTTGCGTCACGGGCTTTGTCAGGCGTAGCAACGCGGTCCAGCCCAATATAGATGCAAGCAGGGCCTCTTTGAGGCGCCTCGGTTAACGGACCTCGCCATCGTCGCCGAAACGACACACACCGGAGACAACGCCCCGCCGTTCACGGTGTCGGAGCTCTCCGCCGCCCTGCGCCGCACGCTCGAGGACCGGTTCGGCTACGTCCGGCTGAGGGGCGAGATCTCCAAGTGCACCCACCACGGGTCGGGCCACGTCTATCTGACGCTGAAGGACGACAACGCCTGCATCGACGGCGTGGTCTGGCGCGGTTCGGTCAAGAACCTCGCCTGCCGGCCCGAGCAGGGACTGGAGGTGATCGTCACCGGCAAGATCACCTCCTATCCGCAGCGGTCGTCCTACCAGATCGTCATCGACACCATGGAGCCGGCGGGCGTCGGCGCCCTGCTGGCGCAGCTCGAGCGGCTGAAGGCGCAGCTGAAGTCGGAGGGGCTGTTCGACGCCGCGCGCAAACGGCCGATCCCGGCCATTCCGACGGTGGTGGGCGTGATCACCAGCCCGACCGGCGCGGTCATCCGGGACATCCTGCACCGCATCCGCGACCGCTGGCCCTGCCGGGTGCTGGTCTGGCCCTGCGTGGTCCAGGGGGATCAAGCTGCGGTTCAGGTCGCGGCGGCGGTAAAGGGCTTCTCCAGCCTGCCGGAAGACGGCCCCATCCCGCGCCCGGACGTACTGATCGTGGCGCGTGGCGGCGGGTCGGTGGAGGACCTGTGGCCTTTCAACGACGAGGCCCTGGCCCGCGCGGTTGCGGCCTGTCCCCTGCCGGTCATCTCTGCGGTGGGCCACGAGACCGACACCACCCTGATCGACTTCGTGTCGGACCGACGCGCCCCCACGCCGACGGCGGCCGCCGAGATGGCTACGCCGGTGCTGACAGACCTGAAGGCGCAGCTGGCCGACTTCGACCGGCGAATGCAGCGCTGCACAGGCCGGGCGATCGAACTGAGGCGCACGCGCCTGACCGGCGTCTCGGCGCGGCTGCCCAGCCGGGCCGACCTGTTCGGGCGGCGCGAGCAGCGGCTGGATCAGGCCTCGGCGCGGCTGTCCTCGGCGCTGCAGGCCAATGCGGCGGCCCATGAACGAGCCCTGCTGCGGGTGGCGTCTCGCCTGTCGCCGACGGCCCTGAGGCGGCCCATCGACCAGCAGGCCGAGCGGCTGGCGGCGCTGGACCGGCGCGCGTCTCAGGCCTTGCGGCAATGGCTGAGGGAGCGGGAACAGCGGCTGTCGGGGGTGGCGCGGCGGCTGCCGTCCATGGACCGGCCAGTCAGGCAGGCGCTGGGCCGACTCGACGAACTGGGCCGCCGGTCGCAGTCGGCGCTCGGCCGGCTGCAGCGGCGCGAGGCGGAGCGGTTGGAGCGGCTGAGCCGGCTGTTCCTGTCACTCGATCCGGACCGGCCGCTCGAGCGCGGCTTCGCGCGGGTGCACCTGGCCGATGGACGGCTGGTGCGCTCGGCGGGGCAGCTGGCAGCCGGCGATGCGCTGTCGCTGAAGTTCCGCGACGGCGACGCCGCAGCGGTGGTCACCGGCGGAGAGCCGCGCAAGGCTGCTTCGCTCAAGAAGGCGAAGGCCCCGCCACCCGGGCAGGGCGACCTTTTCTAGGGCCTTCTCCCCCGGAGGGGAGAAGGGATGTCAGGCGGTCCCTTCGGTCCCCGTCAGGTCGGTCCAGAAGCGCTTGGCCTTCTTGAAGAAGCCGGCGTGCTTGGGATGCTGGCGATCGCCGCAGGTTTCGCCGAGCTCGCGCAGGAGCTCCTTCTGACGGGCGGTGAGGTTGGTCGGGGTCTCGACGAACAGCTCCACGACCAGGTCGCCGCGGCGGCGGCCCTGGAGGTCGGGCATGCCCTTGCCCTTGATGCGGACGGTCCGGCCCGTCTGGGCGCCCTCAGGCACCTGGACCGAGGCGCGACACTGGCCGTCGCAGGCTTCTGAGGACAGGCACGGCGCCTCGATCTCGCCGCCGAGCGCGGCCGTCGCCATGGGCACAGGCACGGTGCACAGCAGGTCCAGCCCGTCGCGCTCGAACAGCTCGTGTGGCTTGACCGACAGGAAGACATAGAGGTCGCCGCGCGGGCCGCCGCGCCGGCCGACATCGCCCTCGCCGGCTAGGCGGATGCGCGAGCCGTCGTCGACGCCAGCGGGAATCTTGAGCGCCATGCGGCGGGTCTTCCGCACCTGGCCGCGGCCGTGACAGGCCGTGCAGGGCTCGGCGATCACGCGGCCCTGACCGCCGCAGCGGGGGCAGGTGCGCTCGACCTGGAAGAAGCCGTTGGCCTGGCGGACCCGGCCGTGGCCGCCGCAGGTCGTGCACTGGGTCGGCTGGGAGCCCGGCTTCGCGCCCGAGCCCTCGCAGGGTTCGCAGACAGCGGCCGAGGCCACGTCGATCTCGACCTCGGAGCCGCGATAGGCCTGCTCCAGGCTGATCTCCAGGTCATGGCGCAGGTCCGCGCCGCGCTGGGGCCCGGCCGAGCGCTGCTGGGCCGCCCGATTGAACATGTCGCCGAAGACGTCGCCGAACACTTCGGAGAAGATGTCGTTGACGTTGTCGAAGCCGCGCGCGCCGCCGAAGCCGCCCGCGCCGTTCACGCCCGCGTGGCCGAAGCGGTCATAGGCCGCCCGCTTGTCGGGATCCGACAGGACGGAATAGGCCTCGTTGATTTCCTTGAACTTGGCGGCCGAGTTCTCGCAGCCGCCGTTACGGTCCGGATGGTGTTCCATCGCGGCCTTGCGGAACGCCGCCTTGAGCGCTGCGGCGTCGGCCGACCGGTCGACCCCCAGCGTCTGATAATAGTCCTGCGCCATAACCCGTTACGCCCCAATCAGGTCGGCGCTCCTGCCAGAGGGCAGGAGCGCCTCGAACCCTAAGCCGACTGCTTCTGGTCCTGATCCTGGTCCTGCTCGGTGACGTCCTCGAACTCCGCGTCGACCACGCCGTCATCCGAGCCGCCGGCCGAGGCCTCACCAGCCTCAGCCTGACCGGCCTGAGCCTTGTACATCGCCTCGCCCAGCTTCATCGAAGCCTGGACCAGCGCATTGGTCTTGGCTGTGATGTCGGCGGCGTCCTCGCCGTCCTTGGCCGCCTTGAGGGCGTCCAGAGCGGTCTGGATTTCATTGCGGTCGGCCTCGGAGACCTTGTCGCCGTGCTCGGCCAGGGCCTTCTCGGTCGAATGGACGGCGGCGTCGGCCTGGTTCTTCGCTTCGACCAGCTCCTTGCGCGCCTTGTCGGCGGCGGCGTTGGCCTCGGCTTCCTTGACCATGCGGTCGATGTCGTCATCCGACAGGCCGCCGTTGGCCTGGATGCGGATCGACTGCTCCTTGTTGGTCGCCTTGTCCTTGGCGGTCACGTGGACGATGCCGTTGGCGTCGATGTCGAAGGTGACCTCGACCTGCGGCATGCCGCGCGGCGCCGGCGGGATCCCCATCAGGTCGAACTGGCCGAGGATCTTGTTGTCGGCCGCCATGGGGCGCTCGCCCTGGAAGACGCGGATGGTCACCGCCGACTGGTTGTCTTCGGCGGTCGAGAAGACCTGGGACTTCTTGGTCGGGATGGTGGTGTTGCGTTCGATCAGCGGGGTGAACACGCCGCCGAGGGTCTCGATGCCGAGGGTCAGCGGGGTCACGTCGAGCAGCAGCACGTCCTTGACGTCGCCCTGCAGCACGCCGGCCTGGACCGCGGCGCCCAGCGCCACGACCTCGTCGGGATTCACGCCCTTGTGCGGCTCCTTGCCGAAGAAGGCCTTCACCGCCTCCTGCACCTTGGGCATGCGGGTCATGCCGCCGACCAGAACGACCTCATCGATGTCCGAGGCCTTCAGGCCGGCGTCCTTGAGGGCCTTCTGGCAGGGCTCGATCGTGCGCTGGACCAGGTCCTCGACGAGGGCCTCAAGCTTGGCGCGCGACAGCTTGATGTTCAGGTGCAGCGGGCCGGACGCATTCATCGAGATGAAGGGCAGGTTGACCTCGTACTGGGTGACCGAGGACAGCTCCTTCTTGGCCTTTTCGGCCTCTTCCTTCAGGCGCTGGAGCGCGAGCTTGTCGGAGCGCAGGTCGACGCCCTGCTCCTTCTTGAACTCGTCGGCCAGGTAGTCGACCAGACGCAGGTCGAAGTCCTCGCCGCCCAGGAAGGTGTCGCCGTTGGTCGACTTCACCTCGAACACGCCGTCGCCGATCTCCAGGATCGAGACGTCGAAGGTGCCGCCGCCGAGGTCGTAGACAGCGATCTTCTTGCCTTCGTTCTTCTCCAGGCCATAGGCCAGCGCGGCCGCAGTCGGCTCGTTGATGATGCGCAGGACTTCGAGCCCGGCGATCTTGCCGGCGTCCTTGGTCGCCTGGCGCTGGGCGTCGTTGAAATAGGCGGGAACCGTGATGACGGCCTTGGTGACCGTCTCGCCGAGGTGGGCCTCGGCGGCCTCCTTCATCTTCTGCAGGATGAAGGCGGAGATTTCCTGGGGCGAGTAGTCCTTGCCGTGGGCGCGGACCCAGGCGTCGCCGTTCGGGCCCTTGACGATCTCGTAGGGCACCATGCCCTTGTCTTTCGCCACAACGGGGTCGTCGTAGGTGCGGCCGATCAGGCGCTTGATGGCGAAGAAGGTGTTGGCCGGATTGGTCACGGCCTGGCGCTTGGCCGGCTGGCCGACGATGCGCTCGCCGTCCTCGGCGATGCCGACCACCGACGGGGTGGTCCGGGCGCCTTCGGCGTTCTCGATGACCTTGGGATTCTTCCCATCCATCACGGCGACGCACGAGTTGGTGGTGCCGAGGTCGATGCCGATGATCTTGCTCATGGACCTGTCTCTAGTCTCCATTTCGGCGGACGGATCAGCGGCCTGACCATTCAGCGCCGTCAGCGCCCGTCCCCAGGGGTTTGTTATCGGTCTCGGTTCCGCCAGAGGCCTGGACGAAACCCATGGCGGCCATATGGGAAAGTCCGCACGCGCCGCAAGGGGATGCCTCGCCCTAAGAGGGTCTGGCTCGGCCTCCGACAGGGCCGTCCGACCTCGAAAAATGAGACTCGTAAAACGTCGGTTTTTGACAGACGGTGAATTTCGCCCGGCTTCTCGGGTGACGCGGGGCCGTTGCGCCCACGGGGGAACCACAATGCTTCAGTATGCTCGCCGCGCGCTGGTCGGCGCGGCCATCATCGCGGCCATCGGCACCGGGGCCCTTGCCCAGGACGGCTATGACCGCAACGTGCGGGTCATCAACAGCACCGGGGTGACCTTGACCCACCTCTACTCCACCAACTCCGGCCGTGCCGACTGGGGCGGCGACCTGCTCGGCTCGAGCGTGATTCCGTCCGGCTCGGGCGTGGTCGTCGACTTCGACGACGGCACCGGCGCCTGCCTGTTCGACATCCGGGCCCGCTTCGCCGACGGCGACGTCGTCGATCGCCGGCAGATCAACGTCTGCCAGGTCAGCACCCTCACCTTTAACTGATCGATCCAGCCACGCTGGTAGGGGCGGTCCGCCAGGGCCGCCCTTCGTTCGTTCAGGCCGCCTGCGTCTCCGGCGTGTCGAGCGCGGCCTGGCCGTTCAACACGGCCTCCAGGGCGCCCAGCAGAGTGGCGGGGGTCAGGGGCTTGGCCACGAACCAGGTCATGCCGGCGGCGGCGCAGGCGGCGACGTCCTCTTCGGAGGTGTCGGCGGTGACGGCGATGACCGGGACATGCTGGTTGGCGCCGGATGTGGCGCGCAGGCGCCGCGTGGTCTCGCGGCCGTCCAGCTCCGGCATGCGCACGTCCATGAAGATGACATCGAAGGCTTCGGCTTGGGCGGCGGCCAGGGCGGCCATGCCGTCGGCGGCCTGGGTGATCTCGCACCCCAGCGGCTGGAGGATCAGCTGCACCGCGCGGCGGTTGATGTCGTGGTCGTCCACGACGAGGACGCGCAGGGGCCGGCCCTCGTCCTCCTCGTCCGCTGGCGCGTGGGGCGGCGCCGGCGCAGGCGGCGCCTCAGCTTCGATCGGCTCGGCTTCGACCGGCGTGACAGTCGGCAGGGGCGTGAAACCGGCCGCATAGGTGCGCACGTCCGGGATGGCGGTGGCCAGCACGGGCGCCTCGGCGGTCGGCAGGACCAGCGCCAGGGTGAAGGCCGATCCTTCGCCTTTCACGCTTCGGGCCGTCAGGCGGCCGCCCATCAGCTGGGCCAACTCGCGGCTGATCCACAGGCCCAGCCCCGATCCGCCGTGGCGGCCGCTGACGCCGGACTGTGTCTGGTCGAAGGGCCGAAACAGGCGGGAAACCTGGGCCTCGTCCATGCCGGCGCCGGTGTCGGCCACCTCGACGATCAGGGCGCAGGCGCCGCCGTCGGCCTCCCAGGCGTTCAGCCGCACCCGTACCTCGCCCTCGACGGTGAACTTCACGGCGTTGGACAGCAGGTTGTTCAGGATCTGACGGACCCGGACGGGATCGCCCTCGACCCAGGCGGGCACGCGCGCTCCGCCCTCGACGAGGAGGCGCACGCCCTTGCCGGCGGCTTGCCCCTGCCAGAAGCGGCAGGCCCGCGCGAGCAGGTCGCGCAGGTTGAACACGACCGGCTCGATCTCCATCCGGCCGGCCTCGATTCGGGCGTGGTCCAGCAGGTCGTCGAGCAGCCGGTTCATCATCTGGCCGGCGTCGAGGATCAGGGCGGCGTTGGAGCGGGCCGTGGCGTCATGCGCCTGGCGGCCGAGCTCGGTGGCCCCGGTCAGGATGGCCGACAGGGGCGTCCTGAGGTCGTGGCCGACCGAGGCGATGAAGGCGGACTTGCCCGAGGCGGCGGCCTCGAAGGCGGTGTTGCGCTGCTCGCTCAAACGGCGCGCCTCGCGCTCGGCCTCGGCCAGGCGCTGGGCCACCGTGTGGGAGGCGAAGACGAAGCCGGCGAAAGCCAGGCAGGCGATGGTCACGGCGGTCACGAGGTTCGTGTCGGCGCCCAGCGCGACCATCTGCATGGGGGTGAAGGCCAGATAGGCGAAGATCGGCGTCAGCGTCATGCCCAGCACCAGCCGCGAGCCGGCCGTGCTCATGACGACACTGGTGGCGCCGCCGGCGAGGATCAGGACTGCGCAGATTCCGCCCGCCAGGCCGCCCTGTTGCCACATGGGGATGGAGACCGCGCCGTAGACCGTGGTCGAGAGCGCCATGGTGAGGCAGCCCAGGGCCTTGCGCCACCCGGGCAAGGTCATGACCTTGCCAGAGGTGATGGGCTCGAAGACCCAGGCGTCGAACATCTGGGTCGTGATGAAGAGCAGGGTCCAGGCGACGGCCGTCTCGACGCCGACGATCGGCTCGAACACCAGGGTGCCGACCACCCCGATGACGCAGCGGACCACGAGGTTCTTGCGCCTCTGCGTCACGCCCGCGGCGAAGGCCGCTTCCGCACGATCCGGCTCGTTGGCCATGAACGCCTTGTCCCACCCGAGAAGCCAACCGAGGCTTCGCACCCCACCCGGATAGCGGACCGCGCCTAATATCTGGTCAACGGTGCGGACCGAGTTCCGTCGCAAGCCGCTCGAAGAGAGTCTCAGGCCCCTTCAACTCGCATTCCCAGACCACCAGCGGGCGCCAGCCGAGCGCGGTCAGCTCGGCCTGGTTGCGGGCGTCGCGCGCGACGTTCCTGGCGATCTTGGCCCGCCAGTACTCTGCGTTGGCCTTGGGCTGGCGCGCTCCGCGCGGACAGTCATGGCCGTGCCAGAAGCAGCCGTGCACGAAGACGGCGGCACGGCGGCCGGGCAGGACGATGTCGGGGGTCCCGGGCAGGTCCCTGCGGTTCAGCCGGTAGCGATAACCGGCTGACCACAGGAGGCTGCGCACCGCGCGCTCCGGCCCGGTGTCGCGGCCCTTGACGCGGGCCATGACCTCCGAGCGCTTGGCGGCGGAATAGACGTCGGTCAGAGCTGTTCCAGCAGATAGTCCGCCGACGAGACGCGGAATTCACCCGCCTGTTCGACGTTCAGCGACTTCACCACGCCGTCCTCGACGATCATGGAATAGCGCTGCGAGCGCGGGCCCATGCCGAACTTGGAGCCGTCCATCTCCAGGCCCAGCGCCTTGGTGAAGTCGCCGTTGCCGTCGGCCAGAAGCGCGACCTCGTCCTTCACGCCCTGGTCCTGGCCCCAGGCGCCCATGACGAAGGCGTCGTTGACCGA
This sequence comes from uncultured Brevundimonas sp., assembly GCA_946885435.1. The sequence continues at coordinate 13,849 of CAMPGL010000029.1, forward strand.
GACGCAGGCGATCTTGTCGACGCCCTTGGCCTGCAGCTCGCCGGCCTTCTCCTTGAAGCCGGGCAGGTGCTTGGCCGAGCAGGTCGGGGTGAAGGCGCCGGGCACGGCGAACAGGGCCACGGTCTTGCCGGCGAAGAAGTCGTCGGTCTTCACCTGCTGGGGACCGTCCCCGGTCATGGTCATCAGGGTGGCGGAGGGAATGCGGTCGCCGACTTGAACGGTCATGGGAGGATCTCGATCAGTTGCCCGACCGCCACGCGCGGCCGCTGGTGAGATAGGCGCGAGGCGTCCGCGCGCCAAGGCGCCTTGAAGCCGTCGCCGTCCGCAACCATCATCGAGGGGTGACCGAGACCTCCAGCCTCGTCGGACGCCTGCTGCTGGCCATGCCAGGCATCGGCGACCCGCGCTTCGAGCAGGCCGTGATCCTCGTCTGCGCCCACGATGTCGACCACGCCATGGGCATCCGCCTGAACGAGGCGGCCGAGGATCTGCCGCTGGGCCTGCTGTTCGAACGGCTGGGCGTGGAGGGGCGGCCGGTCGATCCCGCCCAGGCGGTGCTGGCCGGCGGTCCTGTCGAACAGGAACGCGGCTTCGTGCTGCACACCGACGACCATTTCGACCGCAACGCCTCCCTCGCCGTCGGCGAGGGGCTGGCGATCACCGCCACGCGCGACGTGCTCAAGGCCATGACCGATCCGTCCACGGCGCCGCGCCGCTCGGTGCTGGCGCTGGGCTATGCCGGCTGGGGCGAGGGCCAGCTTGACGAGGAGCTGCGGGAAAACGTCTGGCTGACGGCCGACGCCGACGACGACATCCTGTTCGACCAGGATCACGACACCAAATGGGCCCGCGCCATCGCCCGCATAGGGGTCGATGTCGCGCATCTGTCGGGGCAGGCCGGCACGGCCTGACACCTAGCGGCTGCGCGCCTTGATCGGGGCGTAGCCGTCCACGAGGCTTTCGTTGAGATAGACCTCGGCGTCGTTGGCGGCGAGCGCAGGCGCATAGCCGAAGCCCTGGCCGTAGTGGCAGCCGACCGACAGCAGCTGGCTGGCCAGCTGGGCGTTCTCGACGCCCTCGGCGACCACCTCGAGCGACAGGTCGCGGCCCAGGTTCACCACCGAGCGGACGATCTTCGCCGAGCCCTCGTCCTGGGTCATGGTCAGAACGAAGTAGCGGTCGATCTTCAGTGTATCGAAGGGCAGGCGCGCCAGGTAGGTCAGGGACGAGAAGCCGGTCCCGAAGTCGTCGAGCGCCAGCGAGGCGCCGGCCTCGCGCAGCTTCTGCAGCGTCACCGCCGCGCGGTTGGTGTCGCGCATGATGTCGCTCTCGGTGACCTCGAGCTTCAGGGCGCCGGGCCTGAGGCGGGCTTCCGAGATGATGCGGGCGACGTCCTCGACCAGGCCGTGGCGTTCGATCTCGCCGGACGACAGGTTCACGCTGACGAACAGCTTGCCCGAGGTCGGGTGGCGCTCCTGCCACTCGGCCAGCTGGCGCGCGGAGGTGCGCATCATCATCAGGCCGAGGTCGTTCATCAGACCCATCTCGGCGGCGAGCGTCAGGAACTCGTCGGGCGGCACCAGGCCGCGCTTTGGATGGCGCCAGCGGGCCAGGGCCTCAAAGCCGGCCACCGCCCCGTTCGCGAGGTTCACGATGGGCTGGTAGAAGGGCTCGATCTCGCCGCGCACGAAGGCGTTGCGCAGGTCGGATT
>CAMPGL010000030.1 GCA_946885435.1 uncultured Brevundimonas sp.
CCCGTGGCCTCCGGCGGCGAGGCCGAGGCCTCGGGCTGCGGCGGGACGGGATGGGGCGCCGCGCTCATCTCAGTTCACGCTCACGACGCGCGGCGCCGACGGTCGGCCGGCCTGCAGGCGGGCGGCGATCTCGTCGCGCGGCCCCAGCCCTTCGATGGCGCCTTCCTTGAGGACCAGGAGCCGATCCGCAACGGCCAGCACACCCGTGCGGTGGGCGATCAGAATGACGGCCGCCCCGCGCGCCTTGGCGGCCTTGACCGCATTCAGCAGCGCCGTCTCGCCATCCATGTCGAGATGGGAGTTCGGCTCGTCGAAGATGAGCAGGCAGGGGTCGCCATAGAGGGCGCGCGCCAGCGCCACCCGCTGTGACTGGCCGGCGGACAGGCCGCGGCCGCCGGGCCCGAGGGGGGTGTCGTACCCCTGCGGCAGGCGCAGGATCATTTCGTGCACGCCGGCGGCCTTGGCCGCCGCCACCGCCTTGGCGTCGACGCTCTCCGCGCTTTCGGCGAGCGCGCCCGAGAAGCGGGAGATGTTCTCCTTGATGGTCCCGGCGAAGAGGATCGAGTCCTGCGGCAGGTAGCCGATGTGGCGGGCCAGTCGCTCGGGGTCCCAGGCGGCGTAGTCGGCGCCGTCCAGGCGCACCTTGCCGACGTCCGGGCTCATGCCCCCCGCGAGAATGCGGGCCAGCGTCGTCTTGCCGGCGCCCGAGGGGCCGATGACGCCGAGCACTTCACCCGGCACGACCGTGAAGGCCAGATGCTTGAGCAGCGGCTTGTCGCCGACCGGGGCGCGCACGCCCACGCCCTCGACCGTCAGCTCACCTCGGGGCTCCGGCAAGGCGGTGCGTTCGGCGTCCTGTCCGGCGGTCGAGGCGAAAAGCTCCGTCAGATTGGCCCAGGCCTGACGCGCCTGGACGATGCCGTTCCAGGCGCCGACGACCAGCTCGACCGGCTGGACGGCCCGGCTGAGCAGCACCGACGCGGCGATGATGGCGCCGGCGGAGATCTCGCCCTGCACCGCCAGGAAGGCGCCGAGGCCCAGCGCCAGCGATTGCAGGATCAGGCGCAGGAATTTGATGGTGCCGGAATAGGCGCCGCCGACGAACTGGGCGTCCGACTGGGCGGCTACGGCCACGCCGCGCTCCTTCAGCTGGCGCGCGATCAGGGCCTGACGCATGCCGAGCGCGCGCACGATCTCCGACTGACTGGCCACCGTCTCCTGAGCGGCGTAGGCGGCGGCCGAAGCCTTGGTCGAGGCCTCGATCCTCGGCTTGGCCGAGCGCTCGTTGAGCACAGCCAGACCCAGGAGGAGCGCGCCGCCAAAGAAGGTCAGGGCGCCCAGCGCCGGGTGAAGCAGGAAGCAGAACAGCAGATAGACCGGCGTCCACGGCGCGTCGCAGAGCGCCAGCGCGCCCTGGCCGCTGAGCGTCTGGCGGAACTGGTCGAACTCGCGCATCGCCTGGGAGACGCGCGCGCCGCCCTCCTTGGAGCCGATCACGCGCGACAGCACAGCGCCGGCCAGCTGGCGGTCGAGCCGCAGGCCGGCGCGGATGAGAATGCGCGAGCGGATGTGATCGAGGAAGGCGAGCGTCGCGAGCGCGAAGGCCACGACGATCGTGACGAAGACCAGTGTCAGAAGGCCGCCCGTCGGCACGACGCGGTCGTAGACCTGCATCATGTAGAGGGTCGGCGCCAGGTAGAGGATGTTGACCAGCGCGGAGAAGCCGAAGGCGAGCGCAAGGTGCCAGCGGCAGGCCTCCATCGCCTGAGCCAGTGGTTCCGTTCCGGGCTTTTTGGGAAACAGCGCTTTCAGCACGGACCGGTTACGCCTTCGGGCTTGAGGCCGTAGTATAAGGCCTTCATGGCCTTTCCGCGACTCTTCAAGCGTTAACGGGCCCTCCCGCCGCCGGTACTAGCGCCCATGAGCCAGTTCACGTTCCAGACTACGCCGCGGATACGGGTCGAGGACGGCGTCTCCGGCCGTCTCGGGGAGGAGCTGAAGGCCCTCGGCGCGCGGCACGCCATGGTGGTCACCGACGCCTTCCTGGCCCGCAGCGGTCTGCTGGACGCGGCGCTTGCGAGCCTGGCCACGGCGGGAGTGGCCCTGACCCTCTACGACCGGGTCGAAGCCGATCCGCCCGAGGCCTCGGTGCAGGCAGCCGTGACGGAGGCCCGCGCCTCGGGCGTGGACGCTGTCGTGGGACTCGGCGGCGGCAGCGCCATGGACACCGCCAAGCTGGTGGCGCTGCTGGCGACCGGCGACCAGACGCTTCAGGACGTATACGGCGTCGACAAGGCCGCGGGCCGTCGCCTGCCGCTGATCCAGGTCCCGACCACGGCCGGCACGGGCTCCGAAGTGACGTCCATCGCCATTGTGACGACGCCGACGGACGAAAAGGTTGGGGTGGTGTCGGGCTTGCTCTACCCGGACCTGGCGCTGCTCGACGCGACCCTGACGCTGGGACTGCCGCCACGCGCCACCGCGATGACCGGCGTCGACGCCATGGTCCACGCGGTCGAGGCCTATACGACCCGACACAGGAAGAACCCGATGTCCGACGCCTTGGCGGTGCGGGCCCTCTCGCTGCTGGCCGGCAACATCCATCGCGTGGTCGAGGATGGCTCCGACCTGGAAGCGAGGCGGGCGATGATGCAGGGCTCGTTGCTTGCGGGGATGGCTTTCGCCAATGCGCCGGTCGCGGCGGTGCATGCGCTCGCCTATCCGTTGGGAGGACTGTTCCACGTGCCGCACGGCCTGTCGAACGCGCTGGTCTTCGCCGAGGTGGCGGCCTTCAACCTCAGCGCCGCGGCTCCGCTCTACGGCGAGTTGGCCGCGCTGCTGCCCGCGCACCTGACTGACGGGCGCCATGATGGCGAGGGCTTCGTCCAGGGCGTCGCGGCCCTGGTGCGGTCCATGCCGATGGAGCAGCGCCTGTCCGACGTGGGCGTGACCCAGGGGGACCTCGACCGACTGGCGGGCGACGCCATGAAGGTCACCCGCCTGCTCGGCAACAATCCGCGCGACGTCACGCTTCAGGACGCCCGCGACATCTATGCGGCGGTGCTCTAGGCGCGCTTCGGCGGCCAGGGGATGAACGGGCTGGTGCGGCGGATGTAATCCGCATAGCCGGGCCGGGTCTGTTTCATGGAGCCTTCGGTGGTCGGCGCGCCCGACCAGCGCAGCAGTGTGAAGGTCAGGAAGGCCGGCCCCGCCAGCGACAGCCAGCCCCAGGGAACCTCGCAGGCGATCAGCCCCAGGCCCCACCAGACGCAGGCGTCGCCGAAATAGTTGGGGTGGCGCGTATAGCGCCACAGGCCGCGGTCCATGACCTTTCCAGCGTTACCCGGATCGGCCTTGAAGCGCTCCAGCTGGTGATCGCCCACCGTTTCGAAGACGACGCCGAAGAGCGCCAGCGCGGCCCCGATCCAGCCCAGCAGGCCCACCGGCGGCTGCTCCCAAGCCTGGCCCAGCTGAACCGGCAGGCAGACGATGAGCAGCAGCACGCCCTGCAGGAGAAACACGAAGAGCAGCGAGGCGACCGGGAAGCTGAACCCGCGCTTCTCCAGCCGACCCAGAAGGCCGACATAGCGCTTGTCCGCCCCATGCCGACGCCAGCGCAGGAACAGATGCGTCCCCAGCCGCAGGCCCCAGATCGCGCAGAGGCCCGCCAGCAGCGCCTTTCGGGTCGGATTTCCATCCGCGACGAACCAGTCGACCGCGGCGACCAGCACCATGTTGAAACCCCAGAAGGCGTCGATGAAGCTGACGTCCTTCAGCCGCAGCGCGACCAGCCACAGCGCCAGCATGGCGGCCAGGACCACCGCCGCATTCAGGACCAGAAGTTCAGGGACGCTCATCTTCGTCTCCGTTGTCACCGTGAGGCGCCGGGCGAGAATCGACCGAGGATCGCTCGCCTAAACCCGATTTAACTTGGACGTGACCACCCTGCCGCGCCAATAGATCGGATGTCAGAGGGGAGCCCGTTTTCGTCCGCATGTCGCTTGCGCTGTCTACACTGATATACGAGTGGCGCCGCTACATGGCCGCAGTGGTCGCGCTCGCCTTCTCGGGCCTGCTCGTGCTGGCCTTCGCCGGCATGTTCATGGGCATGGGCAAGTCCTTCACGGCCACGATCGACCGCTCGGCGGCCGACGTCATGGTCCTCTCGCCGGGCGCCACGCGGCTGTTCAACGGTCCGTCGGGCGTGCCGCGCCGGATTATCCCGAACATCTACCGCCACCCGGACGTGGCCATGGTCGACTACGTGGACCTCTCTGGGGGACGCTTCCAGACGCTGGATCAGCTCGCGCGCCCGGGCGATGCGCCGACGACGCGCCCACGCATGGAGTTCGTCATGGTCACCTCGATCGTGACCGAACCCGGCAATCCGACGATTCCACGCGACTATTCCGACGATCTCGTCGAGGCCCTGCGCCAGCCCTATACGGTGGCAGTGGACGAGTCCGCGCTCGGCCGTCTGGGCGTCCAGCTCGGCGACCGGGCCCTCTACAACGGCCGCACGGTGCGCGTGGTCGGGGTCACGCGCGGCTATCCGAACTTCATGCAAGCCGGGCTGGTCATGTCCCGCGACACCCTGCGGATGCTGGGCGAGGCCTACAGCGGCGCCCAGGTCGGCCCGCTGATGATCAGTCTCCGGGACGGCGCGGACCCGAATGTCGTGGCCGCCCAGCTCAACGCCCAGGCCAACGGACAGTACCGCGCCTGGACGCGCGCTGACCTCGCCAAGGCGTCGGAGTCCGGCATGTTCGAGGAAGGCATCGTGGTGGTGATGCTCGGCTTTTCGGTGTTCCTCGGCATCCTCATCGGCGTGGCCATCACCTGGCAGACCCTGCGCGGCGCCATCCTGGCCAACCTGAAGGAGTTCGCCTCCCTGAGGGCGCTGGGCGTGTCGATGGGATCGCTGCGCCGGATCATCGTCGAGCTTAGCTTCTGGGTCGGCCTGGTCGGGATCGCGGCGGCCTTCGGCCTGACGTGGCTGATCAGCCTATTGGCAGGCGCCTTTGGCCTGCCGATGGCCTTCCCCTTCTACATGAACGCGAGTGTGGCGGCGCTGCTGATGGTGATCGCGCTTCTGTCCGGCTTCCTGTCGCTGGGCATGCTCAAGAAGAGCCAACCTGCGGACCTGCTGCGATGACGACGGCTTCCGGCAAACACGGCGCCCCCGCCATCGAGGCCAAGGGACTGGTCAAGCGGTTCAAGACGGGCCGCACCCATATCGAGGTCCTCAAGAACATGGACTTCGACGCCGCCCACGGCGACCTCACCATGGTCATGGGGCCGTCGGGCTCGGGCAAGTCGACGCTGATCGCGGCCCTGTCCGGCCTGCTCAAGCCCGACGACGGGCGGGTCGACATCCTGGACGTGGACGACCTCTGGAAGAAGTCGTCGGGCCGGATCGACCGGTTCCGGCTCGATCACTGCGGTTTCATCTTCCAGGGCTTCAACCTGTTCCCGGCGCTCACCGCGCTGCAGCAGGTGAAGATCGTGCTGAAGTACCAGGGCCTGGATCCCGCCGAGCAGGACCGCCGCGCGCGCTCCGCGCTGGAGGAAGTGGGCCTGGGCGCCCGCCTCAACCAGCGGCCGTCGGAGCTGTCGGGCGGTGAGAAGCAGCGCGTGGCCATCGCCCGCTGCCTGGCTAAGAGCCCTCAGCTGATCTTCGCCGACGAACCGACTTCCGCGCTCGACGGTGAGAACGGCCAGGTCGTCATCCGCCTGCTCCGCCGCGCGGCGGTGGAACACGGCGCCGCCGTCATCTGCGTCACCCACGACCCCCGCCTCGAAGCCTGGGCGGACCGGGTGATCAAGATGGAGGACGGCCGAATCCTGTCCGACGAGAAACGCAAGCCCGATCCCAACCCCGCGCCCCTGGCGCACTGACGACTTCTTCTAGGAAACGCCCCTGATGCCCCGCTTTCTGAAGCGCCCCTGGTTCTGGATCGCCGTCGTGGTCCTGCTCGTCGTCGTGGTCGGCGGCTTCATGATGACGCGCGCGGGTGCGGCCAAGAAGGCCGAGATCGACGCCGCGGCCGCGGCCCCGGTCGAGAGCCCGTACGCGGCCATCGGCAACGGCCGCGCCGATGTCGAAGGCGGCATCATCCAGGTCGCGGCGCGCCGCGGCGGCGTGGTTCGTGAGGTGTACGTCCAGGAAGGCGACCGGGTCACCGCCGGCCAGATCCTGGCCCGCCAGGAGGACGACGAGGCCCGGCTGGCGCTGCAGCGCGCCCGCGCCGAGGTCGCCCAGGTCGCCGCCCAGGCCGAGACGCTGCGGGTCAACCTGGCCACGGCCCGCCGGGAACTCGGCCGCATGGAGCAGTTGCTGGCCCAGAATTTCGTGTCGCAGCAGCGCGTCGACCAGGCCCGAGACGCCGTCGCCTCGGCCGAGGCCGCGCTGAACGCCCAGCAGGCTCAGGTCGCCACCGCCCAGGCGCGGCTGAACGAAGCCGAGTACAATCTCGAGCTGACGGTGATCCGCGCGCCCATGGATGGCCGTATCGCCCGCCGATACGCCCAGCCGGGTGCGGGCGCCTCGACCCTGAACGTGTCCAACATGTTCGACCTGGAGCCGGACGCGGCCCGCATCGTGCGCGCCGAGATCGTCGAGTCCGACCTGCCCAACGTGACCATCGGCCAGGAGGTCGAGATCACGCCGGAGAACGACCAGACCCGCGTCTACGTCGGCCGCGTGCTGCGCCGCGCCACCATGTTCGGCGCGCGCCAGTTGTCGTCGGACCAACCTGGCCAGCAGACCGACGAGCGCGTTGTCGAGGTGGTCGTGGCCGCCGACGACGCGCCGCTGCTGATCGGCCAGCGGGTGCTGGTCAAGTTCATGCGTCCCGGTGAGCGCGCGGGCGCCGAGCGGGAAGTCAGCGCCGGGGTCGGCCCCGACCAGGCCATGCGCCCGGCCCGCGGGGACTAGCGCCCAGGCGTTGACCGGAGACGGCCGGGGGGCCTAATCCCCGGCCATGCCCGCCTCCCCTTTCGCCGGCCTGTCCGGACACGCCCGAAACGCCCGCGCCTGGCCCTTCGAACAGGCCCGCAACCTGCTGGCGCGTCTGCTGAAGGCGCGGCTGGCCGATGACGGCGAGCGCGACCTGGCCGCGACCCTGATCCACTCGGGCAAGGTCGACGAGGCGCTCAGACAGTTTCCGGCCCTGGCCCGCGAAGTGGTGTTCGAGACCGGCTACGGCCCCTCGGGCCTGCCGCACATCGGCACCTTCAACGAGGTGGTGCGCACCACCATGGTCCGGAACGCCTTCAGGGCCCTGACCGAGGACCAGTGGGCGACGCGGCTCTACTGCTTCTCCGACGACATGGACGGCCTCCGGAAGGTCCCCGAGAACGTCCCGAACGGCGACGTGCTGAAGCAGGACCTGGGCAAGCCGCTGACGGTGGTCCGCGACCCCTTCGGCGAGTTCGACAGCTTCGGTCGGCACAACAACGCGCGTCTGCGCGCCTTCCTGGACCAGTACGGTTTCGACTACGAGTTCCTGTCGGCGACGGATTGCTACACGTCCGGACGGTTCGACGAGACCCTGCTGACGGCGCTGGAGCGCTTCGACGACATCCAGGCGATCATGCTGCCCACGCTGGGGCCGGAACGGCGCGCGACCTATTCGCCCTTCCTGCCGATCAGCCCCTCGACCGGCCGTGTGCTGCAGGTCCCGACGCTGGAGCGCAACGTCGAGGCCGGCACGATCGTCTTCGAGGACGAGGACGGCAGCCGCGTCGAGACGCCGGTCACCGGCGGCCGGGTCAAGATGCAGTGGAAGCCTGACTGGGCCATGCGCTGGACCGCGCTGGGCGTCGACTACGAAATGGCCGGCAAGGACCTGATCGAGTCCGTGAAGGTCTCCTCGCGCGTCTGCCGCGTACTGGGCGGCGTTCCGCCCGAGGGCTTCAACTACGAGCTGTTCCTGGACGGCGAGGGCCGCAAGATCTCGAAGTCGCTGGGCAACGGCCTGTCGATCGAGGAGTGGCTGCGCTACGGCTCGCCGGACAGCCTGGCCTACTACATCTACGGCTCCCCGAAGTCGGCCAAGAAGCTGCACTTCGACGTGGTGCCGCGCGCGGTCGACGACCACCTCGGCCAGATCGAGGCCTATCGCGACCAGGAACCGGAAAAGCGTATCGAGAACCCGGTCTGGCACGTGCACCAAGGCGAGCCGCCGCAGGCCGCGTCGCCCGTCAGTTTCAGCCTGCTGCTGAACCTCGCCTCGGTCGCCAACGCCACCGACAAGGCGGCGCTGTGGGCCTATCTGAGCCGCTATCTGCCGGACGCGACGCCGGAGACCGAGCCGACACTCGACCGCCTCGCCGGCTATGCGCTGAACTATTACGAGGACTTCGTCCGGGCGAAGAAGCAGTTCCGCCTGCCCACCGACAAGGAGCGGGTCGCCCTGCTCGACCTGGCCGAGCGGCTGCGCCGCCTGCCGCCGGACACCAGCGAGGGCGAGACCATCCAGGACGAGGTCTATGCGGTGGGCAAGGAGCACCAGTTCGAGCCGCTGAGAGCGTGGTTCGCGGCGCTCTACGAGGTGCTGCTCGGGGCCAGTCAGGGGCCGCGCTTCGGCTCGTTCGCGGCCATATACGGCCTTGGGCGGACGATCGAATTGATCGAGGCCGGCGCGCGCGGCGGGCTCGTCTCGGACACGTGAACCCAAGCTGAACAAGCGTTTCAGCGGAACCCCACGCCCGATCGGCCATTCTTTCCGCGTCGTTCAAACGGAAAGGAGAGCGATCATGTCTCTCACGCGAAACCTCTTCATCGGCGCTGCGGCCCTGTCGCTGACGACGGTCGCCATGCCCACCGCAGCCGCGGCTCAAGATCGGCCGCTGGGCGTAATCCAGTGTGACGCGCCCGGCTCGAACCAGGAGCGCAACGCCGCCATCGGCGGGGTGATCGGCGCCCTCATCGGCAGCCAGATCTCGGACAATGAGCGCACGCTCGGCGCCGTGGCGGGCGCCGCGGTCGGCGCGGGCGCCGGCTCCTACATCGGCTGTCAGCAACAGCGGCGGGAAGCCGAACAGCGCGGATACTACCGCGGCTATGACCAGGGCTACGGCCAGGGCGGCTACGCCTCGGCCACCACGAACGTGAACGTGCGTTCGGGTCCCGGCACCGAATACGGCCGCATCGGCTCGCTGCGCGCGGGCCAGCAGTTCCAGGCGGGTGAGCGCCTGGGCGACTGGGTCGGCGTGGTCGAGAACGGCCGCATCGTCGGCTACGTCCACGGGGCCTACGTCAGCGGCTACTAAGCCCCCTCACTATCCGGGTTGGATGGGCCGGCTCCCGCAAGGGGGCCGGCCCTTTCCTTATTGGCTGGCCCAGAGGATCCGGCCCATCCAGGACACGTCGCGGCGGCGCAGGGTTCGGTCGGGATAGTCCGGGTTCAGCGACTTCAGCTCGATGCGGTCGGCGGTCTGGCGGCGCAGCTCCTTGGCCATGACCTCGCCGGCGATGGTGCGGACCACCACGCGGTCGCCCGGGCGGAAGTCGGCGACCGTGCGGTCGACGACCAGCCGGTCGCCGGCGCGATAGGCCGGCAGCATGGAATCGCCCTGGACGCCGAGCGCGAACAGGCCTTCGCGGGCGACGCCGGGAAAGGCCATGCGGTCCCAGCCCTCGCCCGCCGGAAAGCCGCCGTCGTCGAAGAAGCCGTCGTCGCCGGCCTGGGCGAAGCCGAGCAGAGGCACGCCGGGCTCGGCGCGGCCGGCGTCCTCGGCGAGCGCGGCGAACTCCCCCAGGCTGACGCCCAGGGCCGAGAGGACCTTGGTCAGGCTTTCGGTCGAGGGCCAGCGCGCGCGACCGTCGGTCATGCGCTTGGAGGGATTGAAGCTGGTCGGATCCAGGTCCGCGCGTCGCGCCAGGGACGACGGGGTCAGTCCCTCGCGCGCCGCCAGCCGGTCGAGCGCGCTCCAGATTTGGGCGTGGGAAAGCGGCAAGCGAGTCGGCTCCGAAAGCCGTCTAGGAATATTCTCCTAGAGACTCACAGGCAATCTCATTCGCGCGGCTTGATGGCCTCACGCTCCTGCCATGCCCAGAAGGTGCCTACAGCGAGGCAGGCAAGAAGCCCGTAGGTGGCGACGAAGACGGCGCTGAGGTGAGCGAATACGCCGATCCTCAAGTCTGCCAGGGTGACAATGTGCACGAGCACGGTGATGAGCTGAAACGCCGCGCCCCAGATCGGCCAGCTGCGGTCGCTCTTCCATGAAAGGCCGAGCAAGACGAGCAGCAGCACGATGTCGATGGCCATGACCGAAAGGGTCGCATTGGCGTAACCGACTTCGCGCTGAACCGCCAAGGTCCCGATCCAGCCGACGAGGAGGGCCCCGCCGCCGATGCGCTCGGCCTGCTCGCCCTTGATCAGGGCGAAGGCGCAGACGCCGACCCAGGCCACGGCTGCGATCTGGCTAGACAGGGTTTCGAACAAAAGAAATCGCCCCCGCGACTCGGTCGCAGGGGCGATGATGTCAGACTCGCGGGCGGCTTCCCACCCGTGGTCACAGATTATTGAGCCGCAGCGACCCGCAGACGACGCTGGGCGCGAATGCCACCGCCCATGGTGCCGTCTTCTTCCGGCTTGTCCGACGGGCCGACGGCGACGTGGCCGAGACCGACCAGACGCTGAACCTTGGCCATTTCGGCGTGGGAGGCCACGACCGCGGTGCGGGCGGCGCCCAGGGCGGCGATCGCCTCGATCATCTTGGCCTGGGCTTCGGCGCCCACGACGGCCGACAGGTTCGCATCGCGACGGGCCTGGATCATGGTCGCGACCATGTCCGTGGCCTGGGTGATGGCGTCGTCCACAGCCTTTTCAGTAGCGAACAGATCGTCCGCGACAACCTTGAGAAGTTCGATCTTTTCCACGCGCTTAAGTCCCCTCACCAAGAAAGTGGTTAAGGACTCATTAACACGGCTTACCAAGAAGTAAAAGCGGCGTTTTTACTCCAGCGCCCGGCCCATCAGCAGGTGGGCGCTGAGTTCGGCGATGGGCGCGTCGCGGTCGTCCTGCCAGGCGAGAACGTGGACGTAGGCCACGCGGCGGCCGACCTTGCGAAGGTCGGCATGAGCGAAGACGTCCAGCGGCTTTCCCGAGCGGAGATAGGCGACGGACACGTCCACCGGCTTGGGCGGTCGCGCCCGGGGCGCATGCGCCGTGACCGCCGCCAGCGCCGTAAGCTCCATGAAGGCCGCAACCGACCCCCCGTGCAGGGCCGGCAGCAAGGGATTGCCGATGAGGTGCTGGCCGTACCGCATCACGGCCGAGCGGCCGTCGTCGCCATGGGCCTCCACGCCGAGGAACCGGGCGTAGGGCGCCGCCTCCAGCAGAGCACGGAAGGTCTCGACGCTCATGGCCTTGCCGCCGTCAGGTTGGCGCCTGGCCGCCGGCCACCGTCCGAATCGAGCATGAAGGCCGCCTGTGCGGCCGCCACCGGGTCATCCGGATTTTCGTCGAAGGCGATCCCCCGCACAAAGGCGATCGAGGACGTCATGCGGAAGGCCTCGGCGCGCGCGAAGATGGTCGAGCCGGGCCTGGCCGCGCGCATGTAGTCGATGCGCATGTCCAGAGTTGCGATCACCTGGTAACGCTCCAGCGCCGCCCAGACGGCCATCCCGCAGCCATGATCCAGCAGGGTCGACACCACTCCGCCCGCCACCACCCCGCTGTCGGGATCGCCCGCGAACTCGGGCCGGTAGGGAACGGCCAGGGTCACCGCCCTGCCCTCCAGCGCTTCCAGCCGGAAGCCGAGCGCGCGGGTGTGCGGCGGGCCGGAGACCAGCTGTTCGAGGATCGGCCGCAGGGTGGTTGCGTTCATACCCTGCGATATCGTCCCCCACGTCGGCAGCCAAGCGGCCCTTAACTCCGTATGTTCACCTTCTGATGCGTCCCGAGGATCTCCTGCGGCCCCGCCCCGAGGGCCTGTGCTGTCCGCCCGGCGGCTTTCACATCGATCCGGTGCGTCCGGTGGAGCGGGCGGTGATCACCCACGGCCACGCGGACCACGCCCGAGCTGGTCACGGCGTGGTGGTCGCCACCCCCCAGACCCTGGCGATCATGGGCGAACGCTACGGCGCGGACTTCGCCCGTTCGGTCCAGCCGCTGGAGTACGGCGAGACGGTCACGCGCGACGGGGTGGAGCTGACGCTCGTGCCGGCGGGGCATGTGCTGGGGTCCGCCCAGGCCGTGGTGCGCAGGAACGGCCTGACCATGGTGGTGTCGGGTGACTACAAGCGCCGGCGCGATCCGACCTGTCCCGCGTTCGAGCCCTATCCGTGCGATGTCTTCATCAGCGAGGCGACGTTTGGCCTTCCCGTCTTCCGCCATCCGGACGACGGCGGCGAGGTGCGGCGGCTGCTGCGGTCGCTGGAGCAGTTCCCGGAGCGGACCCATCTGATCGGGGCCTATGCGCTGGGCAAGGCCCAGCGGGTCATCCGACTGCTGCGCGAGCAGGGCCACGCCAGGACCATCTATGTCCACGGCGCGCTGGAGCGGCTGAACCGCCTCTATGAACGCTGGGGGGTCGACCTTGGACCGCTGGAGCCGGTGCCGGCCGAGCCGAAGAAGGACGCCCTGCCCGGAGAGATCGTCATCGCCCCACCGTCGGCCATCGCCGACCGCTGGTCGCGCCGGTTCGCGGATCCCGTGGCGGCCTTCGCGTCGGGCTGGATGAGCGTGCGGGCCCGCGCCCGCCAGCGCGGGGTGGAGCTGCCGCTGGTCATCTCCGACCACGCCGACTGGGACGAGCTGACCGCCACCATCGCCGAGGTGGCGCGCGAGGAAGTGTGGATCACCCACGGCCGCGAGGAGGGCCTGATGCGCTGGGCCGAGCTGCGTGGGCTCAGGTCCCGCGCGCTGGCCCTGGTCGGCTACGAGGACGACGAGGACGACGGCTAGCGGGCGATCCGCTACTGGGCGATGCGCAGGTTCTCGATCGAGCCGGCGATCCGGTCGAAGGCGCTCTCGATGCCACCGGTGTTGGTGACGTTATAGAACATGTCGTCCTCGGTGGCGCACTGACGCAGCAGGTTCTGGGCGTTGCTGCTGACCTGGACGCCGACCGTGTAGATCATGATCTCCTGGTCGCGCATGTTCTCGCACAGCTCCAGCAGGCGCTCGTCCATGCGGTCGGCGCGGCGCTGGGCGGAGGCTCCGACGTCCACGTCGGAACCCAGGCGCTGCTGCCAGATGAGGCCGACGCCCGAATAGTTCGAGTTATCCGGGTTGTTCGTCGTGGAGTTCACGTTGTCGCCGTCCGTCAGCAGGATGACGATCTTCTGCAGACGCTCCTCGCCGTAGGGGCGGCCGTCGGCGAAGGGCGCGCGCGGCGACAGGGTGTGCCAACCCCACATCAGGCCCATCGGCACGTTGGTGTTGCCGGTCGCGCGCATGTCCCAGATGCTTTCCAGCACCTGATCGTAGTCCTCGGTCAGGCGCACGACGGGCTCGAGGCCGCAGCCCTGGTTGGGGCCGAGGTTGGTGCCGATCCCCGACCGCAGGCGATTGCGGGCGTACTTCGACGAGTGGCGCAGACGCTCCGACCAGGTCTCCAGCCGGTGTGCGTTGTTGTCGAACCGCCAGCTCGAGGAGACCGCCGACTGCCAGTCGTTTAGGTAGTCGTTGTCGTAGCTGTAGCGCTGCCAGGTGTTGTCGCCGGGAATGTCGTCCTCATCGGGGGAGTCCGGCGAGAAATAGGGGACGAACATTGTCGACTGGTTGCCGCTGGTCGGCGCCGTGTCCTGCACGTCGTACGGATAGGGCCGGCTTTCGATGCAGCCGCCCCAGCCAATGCGCAGGGTGTCGAGAATGGCGAAACGATCGACACCGGTTGAGAACAGGCCGGTCTCGCCGGTCGAACCGGTGTGGCTGGTCGACCTGCTGAGCCAGCCGAGCGCGCTGGCTCCTGAGCGGTTGCTCCGCGAGGCGAAGCCTTCGTGAACTCGCACGGTCATGGAAAAGGGCACTAGCGAGATGCGCACGGCCTCTTCCTCGACACTGCGTTCAGCTGCCTCGGCCAGACGTTCCACGAGATTGGCAGCGGCCTCCTGCGCCGCCTCAAGCTTTCCGCCAGAGCCCATGGAGCCGGTGTTGTCGATGACCAGCGCCACCTCGACCCGGTAGTTCGAGCGGAACACCGTGGAGTCCACGCCGACGGTCATCATGTCGCCCAGGAACATGTCGGCGACCAGGGCCTCGACGTCGACCTCGGCCTTGGCGACGACCGAGCCGTCGGCGTTCAGGTCGAAGTCCGTATAGGACGCGGCCTCGCGCAGGGTCACATCCGGGAAGGCGGCGAGGTTGGCGCGCAGGGCGCGCATGCCGACGGCGCGGATGCCCGCGTCCGTGGTTTCGTTGGACCGAGCGGCGGACAGGGCCGCGGCGTCGAGCGCGTCCTGCAGCTGAGCCCGCACGGTGGAGGCGCGGTGGATGTCCACCCCGCAGACACCCATCATGCAGATGGGCGGCAGGGCCAGGGCGAACATCATGGCCACGCCGCCCTCGCGCGCACGCGCCAGGCGGCCAATGAGGCCCTTCGTCCTGTGTCCAACCCGAGAGGTGACGCTCATGGTCGCCTGTCCGCTTCCGCTTGTCCGGAGGAACGCCCCCGAACCTCAACGGCGCATCCTGCGACGGACCCGGTAAACGAACCGCCAGCGGACAGGCTTAACCCGAATAAACCAAGGGCCCGGCGAGCCGGGCCCTTGTGGCGCTCAAGTCCTTGACGCGCTTAGGACCAGCCGCAGTCCTGGCCGCGGTTCTGTTCGGTCAGCCATGCATCGAGCGGGGCGAAGTATTCCGCCACGGCCTCGGCGTCGGTGCGGCGCTCGCCGGTGAAGGCTTCCAGCGCCTCGGGCCACGGGCGGGACTGGCCCATCTCCATCATGGCGTTGAAGCGGCGGCCGACTTCCTCGTTGCCGTAGACCGAGCAGCGGTGCAGCGGACCGGTCCAGCCGGCCATCTCGCAGGCCGCGCGGTGGAACTGGAACTGGTAGATGTGGGCCAGGAAGTAGCGCGTGTACGGGACATTGCCCGGCACGTGATACTTGGCGCCCGGATCGAACGCATTGTCCGGACGGTCGCCGCCCGGAGGCACCAGACCCTGGTAGCGCAGCATGTTGGCGGTCCAGGCGTCGTTGTACTCAGCCGGGGTCGTCTCGCCCGACAGCACGTCCCAGCGCCAGCGATCGACCATCAGGCCGAACGGCAGGAAGGCGATCTTGTCGAGCGCCATGCGCAGCAGGAACGGGATGTCCTCGTCCGTGCCCGGCACCGTCTCCAGCAGGCCGATCTGGTTCAGATACTCCGGCGTCGCCGCCGACAGGGCCGCGAAGTCGCCGATGGCCTCGTGGAAGCCGTCGTTGGCGCCGTTGCGGAACAGGAAGGGCTGCTGGTTGT
>CAMPGL010000031.1 GCA_946885435.1 uncultured Brevundimonas sp.
TGGCGGCGTTCGGGAAGGCCTGGGCCTTCTCGATGTCCTTCATGGTGATCAGGCCAACGGCCCGATAGTCGTCATCGACGACGATGACCCGCTCGATTTTCCGGGTCCGCAGAAGTTCCCACGCCTCTTCGCGCCCGGCGCCCTCGCGGACAGTCACCAGGTCGCCCGTGGTCATCAGCTCGGCGGCCTTGCGGTTCGCGTCGCTCTCGAAGCGCATGTCGCGGTTGGTCAACATGCCGACCAGGCGCCGGGTGGCCGGGTCCACGACCGGGAAGCCGGAGATGTTGCGGGCCGCCACGATCTCGCGGACCTCGCCGAGCGTGGTCTCCGGCGTGACGGTCACCGGATTGACCACCATGCCGCTTTCGTAGCGCTTCACCTGCCGGACCTGGTCGGCCTGTTCCTCGACGGACACGTTGCGGTGCAGCACGCCAAGACCGCCGGCCTGGGCCATGGCGATGGCCAGCCGCGCCTCGGTCACCGTGTCCATGGCGGACGACAGCAGGGGGATGTTCAGACGGATTTCACGCGTCAGCCGCGTCGCCACATCGACCTGGGTCGGCATGACCTCGGACGGGCCGGGTTCCAGCAAAACATCGTCGAAGGTGAGCCCTTCGCGAATCTCCATGAGACTCTCCGTTTTGCGGGCGGGCTATGACCGACGCGGGCGCGCGGCGCAAGGCCCGCGCCGCGCGTTGTGTCGAAAGTCGCGATAGCGTGGCGCGAACGCCCGCCGGATCAGCCGGCGGTCTTCTCGACCTGATCGTATTCCAGTTCGACCGGCGTGGCGCGACCGAAGATGGAGACCGAGACGTGCAGTCGGGCGCGGTCCTCGTCGACGCTCTCGACGACGCCGTCGAAGCTGGCGAACGGGCCGTCGGTGACCTTGACGGTCTCGCCGATGTCGAAGCGGATCGTCGGCTTCGGACGCTCGGCGCCTTCCTCGACGGCGCCCACGATGCGCTGGATCTCCTTTTCGGAGACCGGCATCGGCTTGGAGCCGGAGCCCAGAAAGCCGGTCACCTTCGGCGTGTTCTTGATGAGGTGGAAGACCTCGTCCGAGAGGTTCATCTTCACCAGGACGTAGCCCGGGAAGAATTTGCGCTCGGTGTTAATCTTGCGACCGCGGCGGATCTCCACGACGTCCTCGGTCGGGACCAGGATGTCGCTGATGCTGTCAGCCAGGCCCTGGTTGCGGGCCTGTTCGCGGATGGTCTCGGCCACCTTCTTCTCGAAGTTCGAGTAGGCGTGGACGATGTACCACTTGTGGTTGGGGTTGGAGGCCGGCTTGGCCTCGACGCTGGCGTCGGTCATGGCGGGCTCCCTCTTAGCGGCCGATCTGGATGAGCTGGTTGGCGCCGAGCGCCATGATCAGGTCGACCAGCCAGAAAAAGACGGTGGCGAGCGCGACCATGATGAAGACCATCACCGAAGTGATCCAGGTCTCCTTGCGGCTCGGCCAGGTGATCTTGCGGCCCTCGGCGCGGACCTGATTGATGAACTGAACCGGGTTCGTGCGCTTCTTCGGGGCCTCGGCCTCGACGGCCGTTCCCTGCACTACGGCCGCGCCGCCCTGTCCCATCGATTGTCCCCCGCGTCTGCCGGAGGATTTAGGCCTGGCCATCAGATACCCGTCTTCGTGAAAGTGGCAGGAGTGGAGGGACTCGAACCCCCGGCCCTCGGTTTTGGAGACCGATGCTCTACCAACTGAGCTACACTCCTAGACCGTGGAGCCTCCCATGTAGGAAGCCCAACGTCCCGGACAAAGAACAGCGCGCCGAAGGTAGCCCTCGGCGCGCGCGGCCTTACGCCGGAGCCGGGCGATGTAGCAGGCGCCGCCTGACCCGGCAAGCGTTCCGCTAGGCCTTCCAGATGGATCCCAGCTCCGTGCCCAGGGCCTCGAACTCGCCGCGGGTCATGTTCCAGTAGCCGACGACCTCGGCGCGCTTCTTCGGATGCAGCAAGGCCGCGCAGGCGACCGCGAAGCTGGAGGGGGCCGAGCCCGGCGCGGTGGCGACGACCCCGTCCGAGACCGCATGGGCGACGTCGCGATAGTGGCCCTCACCCGTATAGGTCGGGGCGTTCTCCGACAGGAAAGGGCCGGAGTTGGACGTATGCGGGCGCTCGTCGAGCACGCCGGCGCGGGCCAGGGCCAGGGTGCCGGCGCAGATGGCGGCGATCGGGCCGCGTGCCTCGGCGCGGGCCTTGAGGCGGTTGTTCAGGGCCGCATCGTCGAAGCGCATCCATGCGTCCGACCCGATGAGGATGACCAACGACGCCTCCTTCAGGTCGGCGGTGTCATAGCCGGTGTCGACGTCGACCAGCACGCCGCCCATGGTGTGAATGGACTTGCCGTCCGGGCTCGCCGTCCTGATGGCCGCGCCGAAATACTCCTTCAGCACCGGCAGGACGGGGCCCATTTCCCAGTCGGCGGCGCCGGGCTGAAGCAGGACAACGACGGTCTCGGTCATGGGGCGTATCCTTGGGGCGCGGCGGCGCGGAACAGGGCCGTGGCATAGCCCACCAGCAGCGGCGCCTGAACCCCGCCCAGCACCGCCGCCCAGACCCAGTCGGTCCAGGTCGCGTCCGGCGCGCCGAGCAGGCCCCAGGCGATGAGGGCGACCAGCGGCGCAAGCATGAGAATCAGCCCTGCCATGGGCTTCAGGCCGGAGCCGCGCGTCCATTTCACCGCCGCCAGCGACACGACATGGCCTGAGGCGAGGGTCGCCGGACCCGCCGGCAACAGGCGCGCAAACAGGCTGAGCACGATCATCACCGTGGCGATCTCGAGCGCCAGAAGCACCCAGATCCGCCACCCGGCCTGCTCGAGGGAGGTCCCCGGGACGACCGTGAAGTCGCCGCCCGGACCAAAGCCGGTCGCGCCTGCCACCGCCATGAGGACGAGTCCCAGCACCAGCAGCACCAGCGCCAGGAACAGTCCGCTCAACGCCATGGATCCCGCCAGCCGCGCCTCGTCCAAGCCGACCCAAACACCGAGCGGTCGAGCGGGCCGGCCCAGCGCGGCGCGGGTCAGGGCGGCCAGGCCCACCACGATGGCAGCCAGCTGCGCCGCCACGACAAGCAGCGCCAGGGCCAGGCCCACCGTGCGTCCTCCGGCCAGGGCGGGCGCCGCGAGCGCCGCGGCGATCAGCAGCCCGCCCAGCGGCGCGCCCGTCATCGAAGCCACGGCGTTCCGGACGCTGTCGGGCGCAACACGGCGAAGGCTGAGGGGCGTCGGCATGGCTGGATCCGTTTGGCGGCGGTGATCAGGGACTCGACCCGGCGTCGGAACCTCCTAAACAGGCGCGCATGACTGTGAAACCCGTTCATGTGATCGGCGGCGGCCTCGCCGGCTCCGAAGCCGCCTGGCAGATCGCCCAGGCCGGCGTGCCTGTCGTTCTGCACGAGATGCGTCGCGCGGGCGTCAAGACCGACGCCCACCATACCGACGGCCTAGCCGAGCTGGTCTGCTCCAATTCCTTCCGCTCCGACGACTGGGAGTACAACGCCGTCGGTCTGCTGCATGCCGAGATGCGGCTGCTCGGCAGCCTGATCATGGCCTCGGGCGACGCCAACCAGGTGCCCGCCGGCGGGGCGCTGGCGGTGGACCGGGACGGCTTCTCCAACGCCGTGACCGAACGCCTGCTGGCCCATCCGTTAGTGAGCGTAGTCGGCGAGGAGATCGCCGGCCTGCCGCCCGAGGACTGGGACAACGTCATCGTCGCCACGGGCCCCCTCACCTCGCCTGCCCTGGCCGACGCCATCCTGAAGCTGACCGGCGAGGAGAGCCTCAGCTTCTTCGACGCCATCGCGCCGATCGTGCATGCGGACTCGATCGACTTCGACATCGCCTGGCGACAGTCGCGCTACGACAAGGAAGGCCCCGGCGGAGACGCGGCCGCCTACGTCAACTGCCCGATGACGAAGGACCAGTACGAGGCCTTCATCGACGCCCTGCTGGCGGGCCCCAAGGCCGAGTTCAAGGAGTGGGAGAACGTCCCCTATTTCGACGGATGCCTGCCCATCGAGGTGATGGCCGAGCGCGGCCGCGAGACCCTGCGTCACGGTCCGATGAAGCCGGTTGGCCTCACCAATCCGCGGGACCCTACGGTCAAGCCCTGGGCCATCGTCCAGCTGCGCCAAGACAACGCGCTGGGCACCCTGTTCAACATGGTGGGCTTCCAGACCAAGCTGAAGCATGGGGCCCAGGCCGAGGTCTTCCGCATGATCCCGGGCCTGCAGGACGCGCAGTTCGCGCGGCTGGGCGGACTGCACCGAAACACCTTCCTGAACAGCCCGAAGCTGCTCGACCGCCAGCTACGCATGAAGGCCATGCCGCGCCTGCGCTTCGCCGGTCAGGTCACCGGCGTGGAAGGCTATGTCGAAAGCGCCGCCATGGGCCTGCTGACCGGCCGCCTCGCCGCCGCCCAGGCGCTAGGCAAACCGCTTGAGGCCCCGCCGGCCGAAACCGCCATCGGCGCGCTGGTCGAACACATCACCGGCGGGCATCTGGACGGAGCCAAGTTCCAGCCGATGAACATCAATTACGGCTTGCTGCCTCCGCTGGAGGCGCCGCGTCAGGACGCCGAGGGCCGAAAGATCCACCCCAAGGACCGGGGCCGCGCCAAGAAGCGGCTGCAGAGCGTCCGCGCCATCGAGGCGATGAAGGCTTGGGCGGCGGCCTAGGCCGCGTTGGCGGCGACGAGGATGTCGCCGTCGGCCGGGCGATCGAGCTTTTCGAGCAGGTAGGTCATGTCCTCGCGACTGGCGAAGGGCCGCTGCGTCAGGAAGCGCTCGAGCATGCGCTGCTGGAAGACGTCGCGATCGATCCGCGCATCCTCGGCCACCAGGTCGCGCCAGGTGTCCACCCCCGCCCGGAAGGCGGCGAACAGGCGCGGCGGCAGGCCGGCGCGGTCGTAGATGGCCTTGAGCCCAAGCGGCCCAGCGTCGTGGATCATCAGCCAGGCGCGGTCGTGCGGCACGCCCGACAGCTCTGCCACGCCGTGCTCGAAGAACTCCATGGCTCCCCGGCAAAGGGCGCGCAGCAGCAGGGACGGCGTCAGCACCTTGCGGGCGTTCAGCTGAGCCGTGAAGTCGGTCAGATCCTGCGCCGCCACGGCCTGGTCCACGAGATCGACCGTCGCCCGCTCGCGCGCGCCTACGGCCAGACGGATCGCGGTGTCTGCCGACAGCGCATGGCGCGTCACCAGATGCTCGCGGACGGCCTCCGACGCGAGGGCGACCAGGCGCTCGGTGATCTGCACGGGCAGGACGCGCCGGTAAGCCAGGGCGGTCACCACATCCGGCGTTGGGAAGCGGTCGATGGCGAGCTCCATGGCGCGCTCGGACACGTCGGCGTTGTCATTGGCCGCCAGGGCGCGCACGGCCGGCTCCACGGCCTCGGCCGCCAGCACCTCGCCCACGTCCCGGGACACGAAGGGCCGCCCGGCCACCGCCACCTGCCGGGCGGCGTCGCCGGCGCGGATGACCTCGATCAGGTCCTCGTCGCTGAACACGGGCGAGAAGCCCAGGATCGGCAGGGCGATGGTTTCGGCGTCGCGCGCCAGCTTGAGCGCCACGTCGCGCGGCAGCAGGTCGGACGATTTCAACGTCACGGCCAGGGCCCGACGGACCAGCTCTGCCGCGTCGTCGGCCAGGACCCGCATGATCTTCTGGGCGGCGGCCCGCTCAAGGTCGTCGAGCTCGGCCTTGTCGATGGCCCGGCACAGCTTGTGCGCCGCGGCGGCGCGGTCGTCCTCGTCCTCGGCCTTCACCAGTCGGCGGATGTCGGCGTCGGTCAGGCGGCTGCGGGAGGACGTCATGGCTCGCTCAGAATGAAAGACCGAAGCCGATCATGGATCGTCAACCCTAACGATCCTTTACCTTTCCGCACGTCCACAGGGTAACCGCGCGGAAACCTCGCGGGCCGACAATGCGCGCATGACCCAGGCTCCTTCCGCAGTCCGAAACGAAGTTCCGGAGCGGGATTCCGTCGACTGGGAGCGCGCAATCGCCCAGATGGGCCTGGACGCCCAGGTCCAGCTCCTGCCCTATGCGCTCGGCTTCTTCGGCATCTGCCTGCCCGTCTTCGTCATCGCCGCGGGCTATGCCGCCAACTCGGTCTGGCTCGCCGCCTGCCTGGGCCTCTACGGCCTAAACTGGGCGGTGTTCTACGCCATCATCGACTGGCGCAAGCGCAACCAGCCCTCGATCGACAATGTGCGGATGCACACGGCCGTCCACATCGCCGCCGGGCTGATGTGGGCGCTGGCCATTCTGCAGACGTCCTATTTTGCAGAAGGCTCGGGTCTGCTGCGTGAGGTGCTGCTGGTTCTCTGCGCCGGCGGTGCTGTCGGAGTTATCTTCTTCTCGTCGCCCAGCCTGCCCTGCCTGCTGCTGGTCGGACCGGCGGCGGCGCTCGGTCCGATCGTCGCCCTGCGCAACAATCCGGAGACGGCGCAAACCGGCCTTCTGGTGCTTTGCGGCTCGGCGCTGGCCATGGCTCTGGCGCTGATCCTGAACCGCCATCTGCGCAGCCACTTCGCCCTGGCGCTGGAGCGCGAGGGGCTGCTGGTCGAGCGCGAAGGCACGCTGAACGAGACCCGCAAGCTCGCCAAGTCCAAGTCGGACATTCTGGCGACCCTGTCCCACGAGATTCGCAACGGCCTGTCGGGCGTGGCCCACGTCCTTGCCGGCGCGCTCGGGGCCGGCTCGCGCGGCGCCCCGTCGCGCGAACAGCTCAAGGCGGCGCTGGCCGCCGCGCGCGACCTGGTCGAGGTGCTGGACGCCACGCTCGATTCCGAGGTGGCCGAAGCTGGCCGCCTGACCGTGAAGCCCAAGCCCATCGACGCCGGCGGCCTGATCCAGGACATCGCCCTGCTTCATCGTGGCGCCGCCGCCTCCAAGGGGTTGGAGATCTTCGCCCAGGTCGATTCCGAGCTGGCCTCCGCGCCGGGCGCGGCCATGGCCGACAGCGCCCGCGCCCGGCAGATCCTCAACAACCTCGTCGGCAATGCGGTGAAGTACACCCTGCGGGGGCGTATCGAGTTGCGCGCCTCGCGACCAAGCTCCGACCGCATCCGTTTTGAGGTGGTGGACACCGGTCCTGGCCTGTCCGAGGGCGAACTCGCCAAGGCCTTCGAACCCTTTGAACGGGTCGCCCGCACCGGCGCGGGCGTGCCCGGAGCCGGGATCGGCCTGGCCCTGTCACGCCGCCTGGCGGCTCTGATGGGCGGCGAGCTGGGCGCCGAGAGCGCTCCGGGCGTCGGCTCGCGCTTCTGGCTCGAACTGCCCTGGGACGAGGCCGCCCAACTGCCCGAGGCCTCACTGGCCCCGCGAGTCCAGCCGACCGACCGGCCGCTGCGGGTTCTGATCGCCGAGGACGACCAGCTCAACGCCGCCATGCTCCGCGCGGTCATCGAGCAGCTGGGCCACAAGGTGCTCTGCGTCGCCGACGGACAGCGGGCGCTGGACCTCATCAACATGGGCGAACTCGACCTCGTCATGGTCGACGGCCGCATGCCGGTCATGGACGGCCCCGAGATGGTCCGACGGCTGCGCGCCATGTCCGGACCCGCCGCCCGCACGCCTGTCGTGGCCGTCATCGGCGGCGACGCCGACGAGGCGCTGGAGATGACCGCCGCCGGCGCCGACTCCGTACTGCGCAAGCCGGTTACGGTCACGAACGTCGCCCGCGCCGTGGCCGATGCGGCCCTGCGCCGCGACCGGAACGAAACGGTTCAGGCCGCCTGACCCACTGGCTAGGTCGCCTGCGCGGCCCTAGATCAGGGCATGCCCATCGCCCGCCTCGACAGCCGCGCCCTGGTCGCCGTCACCGGCCCGGACGCCCGCGCCTTCCTGCACAACCTGCTCACCCAGGATGTCGAGAGCCTCGCCGCCGGCGGACTTCGCTTCGGCGCCCTGCTGGGTCCTCAGGGCCGCCTGCTGTTCGACCTGTTCCTGATCGGCGCCGAAGATGGCGTCCTGCTGGACTGCGCGGCTGACCGGCGCGACACCCTCATTCAGCGCCTGTCCATCTACCGACTGCGCGCCGACGTCCGTGTAGCGGCCGACGACCGGCCGGTCTTTGCGGCCTGGGACGAGGAGGCGCCCCTCGGCTGGCCCGGCGATCCGCGGCTGCCGGGGCTCGGCCTGCGAGGATACGGCATGGACGCCGCCCCCACCGCATCCGAGGACGATTATCGGCGCCACCAGCTCTCGCTCGGCGTTCCCGACCCGGCCCGCGATGCGAAGCCCGATGCGGACTATCCGATCGAGGCCGACTTCGACCTGCTGAACGGGATCGATTTCCAGAAGGGCTGCTTCATCGGTCAGGAGACGACGTCGCGCATGAAGCGGCGCGGCAAGGTGAAGACACGGCTGCTGCCGCTGACCTTCGACGGCCAGCCGCCGGCGTTCGGCGCAGAGGTGCTGTCGAGCGAGCTGAGGGCCGGCGAGGTCCGCTCGGGCCACGACGGTCGCGCCATGGCCCTGCTTCGCCTCGACCGCCTTGATAATCTCACCGTAGATGGCCGGCCCTGCCGCGCCGAGCCGCCCGACTGGATCAGGCCGGCCCTCGGCTAGCCTGATAAGCCTCGACCCGGGCAAGGGCGTCCGCTTCCAGATCGGCCCAGAAAAGGTTGTACGGCGGCGACTTCCGCCGGTCGGCCCAGGTCCCTGACGGCTGCAGCGACGGCGAGCGCGGCGCGGAGTGGCGCAGCAGGCCGTCCCGGCACGTCGTCTCGACCTGGCGCGCCAGGAGCGCCGGCCGGGCGCCCCACTCTAGGCCGGTCGCGTTGGCGGCGCCGAGGCTGAGGCGCGCCGGCGCCACTGCCTCCGTGGCGGAGCCCAGGACAGGATTGACGCACAGCGCCGAGCGTCCCTCCAGACCCATCAGGTCGCCGCGGGGGGTCCACACCTGGGCGCGTTCAAGCCGCCGGCGGGCCACGTCCTCGGCGCCCTCCCGCACCTGGGCGTAGGCGACGACGCATCCTGACTGGGCGCGCGAGCGGCAGGCCGGCAGGAGGTCGGTCGGATCGTGCTCGTCAGCCGGGACGATGGCGTCGATGACATAGACGGCCGCAAGGCGGTCGCGGATCGTCGGGTCTTCGGTCAGGACCTCGTCAGCCAGGCGCGCGGCGAGCTCTGCGCCCTGCCCCACCCCGGCGATGACCAGCGGCCGGCCCGGGTCGGCGACCGCGCGATAGCGGTCGAAGGCGGCGCGGATGTCGCGATAGGCATAGGCCCGCGCCTCGCGCGCATCGTCCCTGAGCGTCAACTGGGTGTAGAGACTGCTCTGCCGATAGCGTGGCGCATAGATCCGGCCGACCCGCGCGAAAGGCCCAGCGTAGTTGGGAAGCATCACCCGCTGCAGCAGCGCCGCCGAGCGACGGTCGTCGATCGGACCCAGCCAGTGCTCGCCCCCGTCGTAGGTGGTCGGGTGGATGAAGAAGATGTCCGCCGCCCCCGGCGGGTCGGTGGCCACGCCGACCGGGAGCGCCCAGGCGTCGGGCGAGGCGTAGTCCGGGCGCTCCGGCCGCTCGTAGGTCTGGAACGGCACCTTGGGATCCAGCCCGGTGCGCATGATGTCTTCCCACCAGACGAACGCCGCCGCGGCCAGCACGGTCACCACCGTCAGGCCGATCACGGCCGCCGCCTTGCTGAACAGACGACGAGGCGGCCGGGGCTCCTGCGCCTCGGCCTGCCTCAGCGCCGCGTAGGTTTCCTTCGGCCAACGTCTGTGGACCCAGAACCATTCCTCCGGCCGTTCGCGGACGCGCTCCTCGACCCAGGCGTTGACCGTCTCGACGGCCCGATGGATGTCGGCCGCACGGTCGCCGGTCTGCTCCAGACGGATCGGGTCGTGGACGATGGCGCGGTAGCGGGCGCCCTTCAGCCGCTGGACCGACATGGGCTGCAGCACCGTGTCGTAACGCAACGCCAGCTTGCTGGGCCCCGGCGCCGTGTGGGCGGGGTGGCCGAAGAAGTCCACCGGCAGACCGGCGTTGAACTTCTGGTCGTTCATCAGGGCGACCGACTGGCCGCGCGAAAGCGCCGCCATCAGATCCCGCGTCGCCTCGCCCTTGGGTGCGAACAGCTCGACCCCATAGGCCGCGCGGCCCTTCTTCACTCGGGCGTCGATGTAGGGATTGTTCATCGCCCGATAGGTCATCAGGCAGGTGACGCCGCTCTCGACGATGGTGGCCGGCATCACCTCCCAGTTGGCGAAGTGGCCGGACATGAAGACCACCGGCTCGCCCCGGGCGCGGATTTCGGCAAGCCGCTCTCCGTTGACCACCTCGACGCGACCGGTCGCCGGCCGGATGCGGTCCATCAGGGGAAACTCGGCGAAGGCGCGGCCGACGTTGTCCCACTGGGCGTCGAGCAGGCGCGCGCGCTCCTCCTCCCCCATCTCCGGGAAGGCCAGCTTGAGGTTGTCGCTGGCCGTACGGTGGCTGGGGGTCAGGGGCCCGACCCTGCGGAACAGCCAGCCCCCGAAGGCCGAGGCCGTATCGACCGGCAGGGCGCGCAGCAGCCCGCTGACGGCGTCATAGGCCAGGGCCTCGATGCGCCAGCCGATCTTCTCCAGCAGGTTCGGGTTCTGGAGCGACACGGCTCAGTCGCCGCCGAACCGGCGGCGCAGCCGCGTCAGCCGCTTGTCGATGGATCGCTTCAGCTTGGGCAGGAAACCCTTGGCGCGCGCCTTTCGGAACGGGTCCTCGACGTGGGCCTCGCCGCCGATGTGCACCGCCGAGCCCGGGTTCAGGAAGGTCATGGCGAAGCCGTCGCGCTTCATGCGGTAGCTGAGGATCTCCTCCGAACCATGCGCCGCGAAAGGCCCATAACGTTTGAAGGTCTCCAGCCGGACCAGGCTCGGATTGAAGCTGTAGCCGAACCATTCGGGATGGGCGTCGGGCGGCATGCGGAGCACGTCGGCCCGGCCGTCCAGCGGCTGCAACCGCTCGCGGTACCTGGGGGCCAGCTCCATCACCTTGCGCACGCAGGCCACCGCGATCTCCGGATGGCTCTCCAGAACATCGCGGCACGGCTGCAGGAAGCCCCCCGTCTCGAAGCGCCAGTCGTCCTCGCAGTGGAAGACGTAAGGCGTGCGCACCTCCGAGTAGGCCCGGTCGATCGAGCGCATCTGGCCGATGTTCGGCTCGTTGAAGAGCAGGTCATACTCGGGGAAGCGCGCCCGGATCCTTTCCGCCATTTTCGGGTCGGCCGAGTCCTCCACGATGATCCGGCGCGCGAAGCCGCCGGGCTCTGCGGCCTCCAGGCTGGCGAGCGTCTCCTCGAGCAGGTCGAACCGGCCGCAGGAGGTGACCACCAGGGTGATGTCCCCACTCAAGCGCGCGCCTCCCGCTGGGCCTTGAGGATGCGCAGCAGCCGGCGCACCCGCATCTCGGCGGCGATGTGGCTGGACTGCAGCCCGAACATGCCGCCGGTGAAGTTCCGACGGAGCAGATAGTAGCGGATGAACACCAGCGGATATTCGAACGGGAGCCGCAGGGTGACCAGCAGCGGCGACTTCCTCAGCTCCTTGGCCTGGAGATGGGTGTAGCGGTCCAGTTTCTGGCGAACGTGCTCGATGGAGCGGTTGGAATAGTGCAGCGCCGGGTGGCTCAGCTGGCCCACGCGCTCGTGCTTGGTGTCCACCGTGTCGTGGACCAGGCTGTCGCGAAAGCGGACGCGGCGGCGGTCATACAGCCGGACGTAGTTGTGCGATTCGGCCCACAGGCGCGGCTTCCGATGGCCGGGGAACACCACCGGCATGCGCACGCGATAGGCCGCCAGCGGGGGCTGGCCGATCGACAGCAGGGTGCGGATCTCCTCGGCCAGTTCGGGCGTCACCACCTCGTCGGCGTCGAGGTTCAGGACCCAGTCATAGGCCGCGCAATCCTCGGCGTAGCGCTTCTGGGGGCCATAGCCGTCCCAATCGCGGTGAAACACGCGTGCGCCGAGCTCTCGGGCGATCTCCACGGTCCGGTCCGTGGAGCCGGAATCCACGACGACGATCTCGTCGGCGAGCCCTTTCACGGCCTCGATACACCGAGCGATGCGGTCCGCCTCGTCCCTGGCGATGATGCAGCAGCTGAGCCGGACCCGCCCCACGGTCCCGTCCCTTAAGCGGAGCGGCGCTTGGTCAGCGCGTCGTATTCCAGAAGCTCGGCGCACAGCGCCTCGAACTGGCTGAGCGGCACCATGTTAGGCCCGTCCGACGGCGCGTGATCCGGATCCGGGTGGGTCTCCATGAAGACGCAGTCGACGCCGACCGCCACCGCCGCGCGCGCCAGCACCGGCACGAACTCGCGCTGGCCGCCCGAGGAGGTCCCCTGCCCGCCCGGCTGCTGCACGGAGTGGGTGGCGTCGTAGACGATGGGACAGCCGATCTCGCGCATGATCGGCAGGGAGCGCATGTCGGACACCAGGGTGTTGTAGCCGAAGCTGACCCCGCGCTCGCAGGCCATGACGTTCGGATTGCCAGCGCCCGTGACCTTGGCGATCACGTTCTTCATGTCCCAGGGGGCCAGGAACTGGCCCTTCTTGATGTTGATGGTCCGGCCGGTCCTCGCCGCGGCGACGAGGAGGTCCGTCTGACGGCAGAGGAAGGCCGGAATCTGGATGACGTCTACGGCTTCTGCGACCGGCGCGCAGTGGTCGATCTCGTGCACGTCCGTGAGGGTCGGCATGCCCGTCGTCTCGCGGATCTCGGCGAAGATCGGCAGCGAATCCTTCAGCCCGATACCGCGCGCGGCGTTGGCCGAGGTGCGGTTCGCCTTGTCATAGGAGGTCTTGTAGATCATCCCGACGCCGAGCCGGTCGGCGATCTCCTTGAGCGCAGCGGCCGTCTCCAGGGCGTGCTGGCGGCTCTCCATCTGGCAGGGGCCGGCGATGAAGGCGAGCCGCTCGCCGCCGCCGATCACCACGGGGCGGGGGGTCTTCAACTCGATGCGGGCGTTAGGGGAGGTCACGACAGGTCCTTGAGGTGCGGGCGTGGCGGCCGTATGCGCGCCCTGAGTGTCGAAGAAGTGGCGCGGGGGCAAGGCCCGCGCAAGTCGCAGGAGACGCCCCGGCCATGACCGCCCCCGTGATCCTGTGGTTCCGACGCGACCTGCGGCTTGCCGACAATCCCGCCGTGGAGGCCGCCCTCCAGTCCGACGCCCCGGTCGTTCCACTCTACATCTGGGACGAGACGCTCGAAGGCCGCCCCATCGGCGCGGCGTCGCGCTGGTGGCTCGACAAGAGCCTGCGCGCCCTGGCCGGCGATCTGGAACAGCGCGGGTCGTGGCTGATCATTCGTTCGGGCGACGCTGAAACCGAGGTGTTGCGGCTGGCCGAGGAGACCGGCGCCGGCTGCGTGTTCATGAACCGCCTGTTCGAGCCCGAAGCCTGGGAGCGCGACCGGCGCCTCGCCGAGGGCGTGAAGGAGACGGGACGCGAGGTCCGGGGCTTCAACGGCGCCCTGCTCGCGGCGCCCGGGTCGGTGCTCACCAAGGCGGGCGAGCCCTTCAAGGTCTTCACGCCCTTCATGCGGGCGCTCTGGGACCAGGCGCGGCCGCGGCAGGCCCGACGAGCGCCGAAGCAGCTGCCATTTCCTGAAATGAAGATCGCGTCGCAGACCGTCGACAGTCTCGGCCTGCATCCGACGAAACCGGACTGGTCACGCGGTTTCGACTGGACTCCGGGCGAGGCCGGGGCGGCCGCCGCCCTCGATCACTTCCTGGAGGAGGCGCTGGCGACCTACGCCGAGGATCGCGACCGGCCGGACCGGGAGGGCACGAGCCGCCTGTCGCCGCACCTGCACTTCGGCGAGATCGATCCCTGGCGCGCCGCCCAGGCCGCCCGCGCCGCCGCGGAAGCGGGCGACGTCCCGCACGGCCAGGCCGAGAAGTTCGCCGCCGAGATCGCCTGGCGCGAGTTCTCCGCCCACCTGCTCTGCGCCTTTCCGAATCTGCCGACCAAGGCCTTCCGCCCCGAGTTCGACCGCATGCCGTGGCGCAGCGATCCCGAGGGCCTGGAGGCCTGGCGGCGAGGTCTGACGGGCTATCCGCTCGTAGACGCCGGCATGCGCCAGCTCTGGGCGACCGGCTGGATGCACAACCGGGTGCGGATGGTCGTGGCCTCCTTCCTGATCAAGGATCTGCTGGTCGACTGGCGCGAGGGCGAGGCCTGGTTCTGGAACACCTTGGTCGACGCCGACCTCGCCTCCAACGCCCAGAACTGGCAGTGGACCGCCGGCTCCGGCGCCGACGCCGCGCCCTATTTCCGCATCTACAATCCGGTCTCGCAGGGCGAGAAGTTCGATCCGAAGGGCGACTATGTCCGTCGCTGGGTCCCCGAACTGGCGAACCTGCCGGCCGACGCCATCCACGCGCCCTGGAAGGCGTCGGCGGATGTCCTCAGGCGGGCGGGCGTCGAGTTGGGCGTGACCTATCCGAAGCCGGTTGTGGACCACGCAGCCGCGAGATTGCGGGCGCTGGATGCCTTGAAGTCCCTGCGGGGCTAACCTCGGCTCATGACCGAATCGCGCTGCGGCTGGTGCGGGACCGATCCGCTCTACGTCGCCTACCATGACGCCGACTGGGGCGTGCCCGAGTACGACGCCCGCGCGCTCTGGGAGAAGCTGGTGCTCGACGGCTTCCAGGCCGGGCTGGCCTGGATCACCATCCTGAGAAAGCGCGAGGCCTTCCGCGCCGCCTTCGACGGCTTCGAGCCGCGCAGGGTCGCGGCCTACGGCGAGGCCGACCGCCAGCGGCTGCTGAACGACGCGGGCATCGTCCGCTCGGCGGCCAAGATCGACGCCGCCATCAAGGGCGCGCGCATCTGGTGCGAGATGCAGGACAGCGGCGAGGATTTCTCGGCCTGGCTGTGGGAGTTCGTGGGCGGCCAGCCGATCCAGAACCAGTGGAGTTCGATGAAGGAGGTCCCGACCCAGACCGCCGAATCGGTCGCCATGGCCAAGGCGCTCAAGGCGCGTGGCTTCAACTTCTGCGGGCCGGTGATTGTGTACGCCTTTATGCAGGCTGTGGGTATGGTCAACGATCACGTGACCCCCTGCTTCCGCCACGGCGAGGTCCGGGATATGGCCCGGCCGTGACCCGCAGGATCGGCCCCAGCCTGACGCTCGAAAAGCTCTGCGCCCAGCCGGTCTGCGGCGTGGACGAGGCCGGACGCGGCCCGTGGGCCGGGCCGGTGGCGGCCGCCGCCGTCATCCTCAAGCCCGGCGCCCGGCTCCAGGGGCTCGACGATTCCAAGAAGCTCAACTTCGACACGCGAGAGCGGCTCGAGGCCCAGATCAAGGTCAAGGCCGTGGCCTGGTCGGTCGCCTTCGCCTCGGTCGAGGAGATCGCCGAGCTCAACATCCTGCACGCGACCGGCCTGGCCATGTG
>CAMPGL010000032.1 GCA_946885435.1 uncultured Brevundimonas sp.
AGGTCATCGACAAGGCCGAGGACCGCCAGAAATTCCGCGACGCCATGGACAAGCTCGGTCTCGAGAGCCCGCGCTCCAAGGCCATCCACCACATCGACGAGGCCGAAGACGCGCTCGCCTTCGTCGGCCTGCCCGCCATCATCCGGCCCAGCTTCACCCTGGCGGGCACCGGGGGCGGCATCGCCTACAACGTCGAGGAGTTCCGCGAGATCGTCGAGCGCGGCCTCGACCTGTCGCCGACCACCGAGGTCCTCATCGAGGAGTCCGTCCTCGGCTGGAAGGAGTTCGAGATGGAGGTCGTCCGCGACAAGGCGGACAACTGCATCATCATCTGCTCCATCGAGAACGTGGACCCCATGGGCGTCCACACCGGCGACTCCATCACGGTCGCCCCGGCTCTGACGCTGACGGACAAAGAGTACCAGCGCATGCGCACGGGCTCGATCAACGTACTGCGCGAGATCGGGGTCGAGACCGGCGGGTCGAACGTCCAGTGGGCCATCAATCCGAAGGACGGCCGCATGGTCGTCATCGAGATGAACCCGCGCGTGTCGCGGTCCTCGGCCCTGGCCTCCAAGGCCACCGGCTTCCCGATCGCCAAGGTCGCCGCCCGCCTGGCCGTCGGCTACACGCTCGACGAACTCACCAACGACATCACCCAGGTCACCCCGGCCAGCTTCGAGCCGTCGATCGACTACGTCGTGACCAAGATCCCCCGCTTCGCCTTCGAGAAGTATCCGGGGTCCGAGCCCTATCTGACCACCTCGATGAAGTCGGTGGGCGAGGTCATGGCCATCGGCCGGACCTTCCAGGAATCGATGCAGAAGGCGCTGCGCGGCCTCGAGACCGGCCTGACCGGCTTCGACGAGATCGAGATCGAGGGCGTCGCGGGCTCGGAAGACGGCGTCTCGGCCCGCGAGGCCGTGATCCGCGCACTTGGTCGGCCCACGCCCGACCGCATCCGCGTCATCGCCCAGGCCTTCCGCCACGGCCTGACGGTCGAGGAGGTCCAGAGCGCCTGCGACTACGAGCCCTGGTTCCTGCGCCAGATCGCCGACATCGTCCGCATGGAAGGCCACGTCCGCGCCTACGGGATTCGCGACTACGACCCGGTTGGACACGATGGGCGGGTCGAATATCAGGAGCGGGTTCACCCGGAGAAATTTGACTTCGGCGACTGTCCCCGACCGGACGATTGGATCGACCCCGCGCCGACCTTCGCGAAGCTGAAGGCCATGGGCTTCTCCGACGCGCGGCTGGCGAAACTCACCGGGACGCCCGAAAAGGCGATCCGCGAGGGCCGTCGGACGCAAGGCGTCCGCCCGGTCTTCAAGCGCATCGACACCTGCGCCGCCGAGTTCGCCTCGGCCACCGCCTACATGTACTCGACCTACGAGACGGGCGCGCTGGGCCAGGTCCCGGACTGCGAGGCCGACCCCTCGGATCGCCGCAAGGCCGTGATCCTCGGCGGCGGTCCCAACCGCATCGGCCAGGGCATTGAGTTCGACTACTGCTGCTGCCACGCGGCCTTCGCCTTCGACGAGATCGGCGTCGAGAGCATCATGGTCAACTGCAACCCCGAGACCGTTTCGACCGACTACGACACCTCGGACCGCCTCTATTTCGAGCCCCTGACCGCCGAGGACGTGCTGGAGCTGATCGACGTCGAGCGCTCGAAGGGTGAGCTGCTGGGCGTCGTCGTGCAGTTCGGCGGCCAGACCCCGCTGAAGCTGGCCCATGCGCTGGAGGAGGACGGCGTGCCGATCCTGGGCACCAGCGTCGACTCCATCGACCTGGCCGAGGACCGCGAGCGCTTCCAGCAGATGCTCCACGACATCGGCCTGATGCAGCCGCCCAACGGCCTCGCCCGCTCGGCCGAAGAAGCCGCCGAGAAGGCCGAGGAGGTCGGCTATCCCGTGGTGCTCCGCCCCTCCTACGTGCTGGGCGGACGCGGCATGCAGATCGTCCACGACCGCGAGCAGCTGGACCGCTACGTCCACGAGGCGATGCAGGTCTCGGGCGACGATCCCGTCCTGATCGACCACTACCTGAACCGCGCCACCGAGGTGGACGTGGACGCCCTGTGCGACGACGAGACCGTCTTCGTGGCCGGGGTGCTGGAGCACATCGAGGAGGCCGGGGTGCACTCGGGCGACAGCGCCTGCTCGATGCCGCCCTATTCGCTGTCGGCCGCCACCGTGGCCGAGCTGAAGCGTCAGACCGAGGCCATGGCCCGGGCTCTGAAGGTGCGCGGCCTGATGAACGTCCAGTTCGCGATCGAGGAGCCGCACTCGGACAGCCCGCGCATCTTCGTGCTGGAGGTGAACCCGCGCGCCAGCCGCACCGTGCCATTCGTCGCCAAGACCATGGGGGCGCCTGTGGCCGCTATCGCCGCCAAGGTGATGGCGGGTGAGAAGCTGGACTCGTTCGGGCTCGAGGACCGCGCCTACGACCACATCGCGGTCAAGGAAGCGGTCTTCCCCTTCGCCCGCTTCGCCGGCGTCGACACTGTGCTGGGCCCCGAGATGCGCTCGACCGGCGAGGTCATGGGCCTGGACTGGAAGCGCGACGGCGAGGCCGACATGGCCCCCGCCTTCGCCCGCGCCTTCGCCAAGAGCCAGCTGGGCGGCGGAACCGTCCTGCCGACCAAGGGCTGCGCCTTCATCTCGGTCAAGGATTCCGACAAGCCCTTCGCCGTCGAGGCGGCCCGGACCCTGCTGGCCGAAGGATTCAGCCTGATCGCGACGGGCGGCACCCACGCCTACCTCACCGAGCAGGGCGTTGAGGTGGGCTTCGTCAAGAAGGTCCTGGAAGGCCGCCCGCACATCGTCGATGCGATGAAGAACGGCGAGGTCCAGATCGTCATCAACACCACCGAGGGCAAGCAGTCCCTGCAAGACAGCTTCAGCCTGCGGCGCACCGCCCTGATGATGAAGATCCCCTATTTCACCACCATCTCCGCGGCCATCGCCGCCGCCCGCGCCATCGCGGCGATCCGGGCGGGCGAGCTGGATGTCCGGCCGCTGCAGGACTACGCCCACGGCTGATTGCGCGGCCGCGCACGAGGTCTACAGTCCCCCTCGACGAAGAGGGGGACCGACCATGAAACGCCTGCTGCTCGCCGCCGTCGCGGCCTCGTGCCTTGCGGGAACCGCGCACGCCCAGGACGCCGACCTTCGCGCGGCGATCCAGGCCGACTACGACCGCAACCTCGCCCAGCTGTTCGAGCACTTCCACCGCAACCCGGAACTGTCCGGGCTGGAGCACATGACCGCCGCGCGGCTGGCTCAGGAGCTGACCGCGCTCGGGTACGAGGTCACCACCGGCGTGGGGGGCACCGGCGTGGTCGCGGTCCTGAGAAACGGGGACGGGCCGACCGTGCTGATGCGCGCCGACATGGACGGCCTGCCGCTCGAGGAGCAGTCGGGCCTCGCCTACGCCTCTGAGGCCCGCCAGACGAACAGCGAAGGCGTGGAGCAACCGGTCATGCACGCCTGCGGCCACGACGTGCACATCACCGCCCTCGTCGGCGCCGCGCGCCAGATGATCGAGAACCGGGACACCTGGTCGGGCACGCTGGTGCTGGTCGGCCAGCCCGCCGAGGAGCGCATCTTCGGCGCGCGGGCCATGATCGAGGACGGCCTCTACGAGCGCTTCCCGAGGCCCGACTACGCGCTGGCCTTCCACGTCTCGGCCGACGCGCCGGCGGGCCAGATCCAGGTGCCGCTGAATATCGTGGCTTCCAGCTCCGACAGCGTCGACATCACCGTGCACGGCGTGGGCACCCACGGCGCCTATCCGCACCTGGGGGTCGATCCCGTAGTGGTGGCCTCGCACATCGTGGTGGCCCTGCAGAGCGTGGTGACACGCGACATCAATCCGCTGGAAGGCGCGGTGATCACCGTCGGCTCGATCCACGGCGGGGTGAAGCACAACATCATCAGCGATCGGGTGGACCTGCAGATCACCGTCCGCTCCGACAATCCCGAGGTCCGCGAGCAGCTGCTGAGCGGCATCGAGCGGGTTGCGCGAGGCACCGCGCTGGCGCTCGGCGTGCCGGAGGACATGCTGCCGACCGTGACCCGATCGGCCACCGAGACCACTCCGCCCACGATCAACGACCCTGAGACGGCCCAGCGGGTGCGGGACGCCATCACCGCGCACATGGGCGCGGATCGGCTGATCCAGTCGCCGCGGACCGGCATGGGCGCGGAGGACTTCGCCTATTTCGTCACGCCTGAGAGCGGCGTGCGGGGCGTCTACATGGACGTCGGCGGCACCCTGCCGGAGGATCTGGAGGACGCGCCGGGACACCACTCGCCCTTCTTCCGCATCGAGCCGGAGCCGTCGGTCACCGCAGGCATTGAGGCCATGGTGGTCGCGGCGCGGGCGCTGATGCCGCGAACCTGATCCGCCCCACCTCGGCCTTTATCGCACTGTAGAGGCTCGCACCCCTCCGCCCGGCCGGGATCATTCCCCCGCCGGGCGCTTTCTTTTTCCGGACCTTCAATGCCCTTTCCCGCCATCCATCCCGCGCTCGACCGTGCGCTCACCGCCCAGGGCTACGCCGAGCCCACGCCGGTGCAGTCCGCCGTGCTGGAGGCCGAGGTCGCGGGCCAGGACCTGCTGGTCTCGGCCCAGACCGGATCGGGCAAGACGGTCGCCTTCGGCCTGGCCGCCGCGCCGACCCTGCTGGGCGAGGCGGAGACCTTCGGACGGACCGAGACGCCGCTGGCCCTGGTGATCGCGCCGACGCGCGAGCTGGCCTTGCAGGTGTCGAAGGAGCTGACCTGGCTCTACGCCGAGGCGAACGCCCGGATCGCCACCTGCGTCGGCGGCATGGACGCGCGGCGCGAGCAGCGGGCCCTCGCCGCCGGCGTCCATATCGTGGTCGGAACGCCCGGCCGCCTGAAGGACCATATCGAGCGCGGCAATCTCGACCTGTCGGCGCTGAAGCTGGTCGTCCTCGACGAGGCCGACGAGATGCTCGACATGGGCTTTCGCGAGGACCTGGAGTTCATCCTCGACGCCACGCCGGCCGAGCGCCGCACCCTGCTGTTCTCGGCCACGATCGCGCGCGAGATCGCCAACATGGCCCGCCGCTACCAGCGCGACGCGGTCCGGATCGACACCACCAACCGAAACACGCCCCACGGCGACATCGAGTACCGGGCGATGCGGATCGCGCCGAACGAGATCGAGCACGCGGTCGTCAATGTGCTGCGCTTCTTCGAGGCGCCGGGCGCCTTGGTCTTCTGCTCGACGCGGGACGCGGTGCGGCACCTGCAGTCCTCGCTTCTAGAGCGCGGCTTCAACGCCGTGGCCCTGTCCGGCGAGATGGGCCAGCGCGAGCGCAACGACGCGCTTCAGTCGCTCAGGGACGGCCGGGCGCGGGTCTGCGTGGCGACGGACGTGGCGGCGCGAGGCCTCGATCTGCCGGACCTCGGTCTGGTCATCCACGCCGAGCTGCCGATGAACCGGGCGGCGCTGCTGCACCGGTCGGGTCGCACGGGCCGCGCGGGCAAGAAGGGCATCTCGGTCCTCCTGGTCCCGCACACGCGCCGCCGCAAAGCCGAGATGGTGTTGAACTCGGCTGGGGTCGATGCGACCTGGGGCGGCGCCCCGACGGCCGAGGAGATCCGCGCCAAGGACGAGACCCGCCTGCTGCAGAGCGACGTCTTCGCCCAGGAGGTGTCGGACGAGGACATGGCTCTGGCCCAGAAGCTGGTGGCCGAGCGGACGCCGATCGAGCTGGCCGCGGCCTTCATCCGCCTGCAGCGCGCCGACCTGCCGCCGCCCGAGGAGCTGCTGGATCCGGGCGCGGACCGTCCGGCCCGCCGGCCCCGCGCAGAAGGCGACACCTCACCCGCGCCCTGGCCGGGCGACCGGCTGCAACCCGACGAGGTCAGCTGGTTCCGCATGGATGTGGGCCGCAACCGCAACGCCGATCCGAAGTGGCTGATTCCGCTGATCTGCCGGCTGGGTCACATCACCAAGAAGGAGATCGGCTCGATCCGGGTCTATCCGGACGAGACCCGCTTCGAGATCGCCAAGACTCACGAAGCCAAGTTCCGCGAGGCCGTGAAGGCCTCGACCGAGAAGGACGTGACCATCGAGCCCTCGGAACAGCCGCAGCCCGGCGGCTACAAGAAGGGACCGAAGCCTCATCCGCGCGAGGACGGCGGCAAGCCGCCGTTCCAGAAGAAGCCTTACGCCAAGCGGGACAATGCCGAAGGCGGCGAGGCGCGGCCGTTCAAGAAGCCGTTCGTGAAGCGCGAGGACAGACCCGCTGGCGACGGCCCGCGCCCGCCGTTCAAGAAGAAGGCCTTCGGCAAGCCGCATGGCGCGCCGGGCGGCAAGAAGCCGTTCGCCAAGAAGCCCTTCAAGGCCAAGGCTCAGCGCGCGGGCTAGCGTGGCCGTGAGCGATGCGCCGCGCTAGAGTGAGGGGCCATCGGGAGGCCCGGCCATGATCGTCGTCCACCACCTCAACGACTCCCGCTCACAGCGGGTGCTCTGGCTGCTCGAGGAGCTGGGGCTGGAGTATGAGGTGAAGCGCTACCAGCGGGACCCGCAGACAATGCTCGCGCCGGCCGAGCTCAGGGCGGTGCATCCGCTGGGCAAGTCGCCGGTGGTCGAGGAACATGGGATCAAGGTCGCCGAGACCGGGGCGATCCTGGAATGGCTTCTGGACACCCACGGCGAAGGTTGGCTGCGGCCCGCGCGCGAGACCGAGGAGGCGCGGCGCTTCACCTACTGGCTGCACTATGCGGAAGGCTCCGCCATGACGCCGCTGCTCCTGAGGCTGGTCTTCAGCGAGCTGGCCAAGCGGGCGCCCTTCCTCGTGCGGCCGGTGGCCAAGGGCATCTCCAAGGCCATGAATACGCGGATGATCCAGCCGCAGCTGGACGCCCACATCGCCTATTGGGAGGCGGAGCTGGGCCGGTCGGAGTGGTTCGCGGGCGACCAGTTCACCGCCGCCGACATCATGATGAGCTTCCCGCTGGAGGCCGCCGCCGCGCGAGCCGGCGCGGGGTCCCGTCCACGCATCAAGGCGTTCCTGGAACGGATCCATGCGCGGCCCGCCTACCAGCGCGCCCTGGAGCGCGGCGGCCCCTACGCCTACGCCTGACGAATCGGAGAACGTCACTCGCCCAG
The DNA here is from genome assembly GCA_946885435.1 of uncultured Brevundimonas sp. The sequence continues at coordinate 7,156 of CAMPGL010000032.1, forward strand.
GTCGGAGTTTGCGGCGAAGGTCGAACTCGCGGGGGTTCCGCACGTTAACCTGTCATGAAGACCACCAACCTGCGCCTCAAGGGAAACACCGTCCGCCTCGTCTCCGCCGTCCTGGCGGGGCTCGTCCTGCTGTTGCTGGCGGGCGTGCTGGGCATGGCCCTGGGCGCGGCGGCCGTGGCCGCGCTGGCCGTTGCGGTGCTCGTCTGGATCAGCTGGATGGCTCTGAAGCGGGTCTATTGGCGGCTGGTTCGCCCCCCGGCTTGAACGGCGTCATTTCAGCGCCTATCATCTGAACCCACGACACGCCGACCGCCACGCCCGCGGTCGGCTTTGCAATTTGACCCAGGGCGACAAGAAAACACCCGCGACCATGGAAAAAGTGCCGATGACGGCCGGGGGCTATCAGGCCCTCGACGATGAGCTGAAGCGTCTGAAGACGGTCGAGCGCCCGAGCGTGATCGCCGCCATCTCCGAGGCGCGCTCGCACGGCGATCTGTCCGAGAACGCCGAGTACCACGCCGCCAAGGAACGCCAGGGCTGGATCGAAGGCCGGATCGCCGAGATCGAGGACAAGATCTCGCGCGCCCAGGTGATCGACGTCTCCAAGCTGTCGGGCTCCCAGGTGAAGTTCGGCGCCACGGTGACCGTGATCGACGAGGACACCGAGGAAGAGGGCCGCTACCAGCTGGTCGGCGAGCACGAAGCCGACGTGAAGGAAGGCCGCGTGTCCATCACCTCGCCCATCGCCCGCGCCATGATCGGCAAGGAGCAGGGCGACGTCGTGGAGGTCAACACGCCCGGTGGCGTGAAGGCCTACGAGATCGTCAAGGTCGAGTGGCTGTAAGCGCTCACGCGCCCCTGTCCATCTGGGCCGTCTCCGACGGCCGCGCCGGTATCGAGAACCAGGTGCTGGGCCTGGCGGAGGCGGTCGCGCGCCTGACGCCGGCCGAGGTCGCGCCGAAGCGGCTGGCCTACAAGCCGCTGTTCGACCGCTGGCCCAACGCCCTGCGCCTCTGGCCCGACGGCATGCTGGCTGAGGGCTCCGACCGGCTGACGCCGCCGTGGCCGGACCTGATGATCGCGGCGGGTCGGGCGAGCCTGCCTTTCTCCACCCGCATGAAGCGCCGCAGCAGGGGCCGGACCTTCGTGGTCCAGGTCCAGGACCCGCGTGCGGACCTGAGTGTCTTCGACCTGGTCGTGCCGCCCCGGCATGACGGGCTGGAGGGGGCGAACGTCTTTCCGATCACCGGCTCTCCCAACCGGATTTCGCCGGAGCGGCTGGCCGAGGCCGCGGCGGGTTTCGCAGGCCGGCTGGAGCCCCTGCCCTCGCCGCGCGTGGCCGTGCTGATCGGCGGAGCGTCCAAGGCTTATGTCTTTTCGCGCGACCGCGCCGACGCCTTGGCCGCGGAGATCGCCGAGGCGGTCTCGGCGGCCGGCGGCTCCGTCATGGTCACCTTCTCGCGGCGAACGCCCGCTGAGGTGCGGGCGGCGATGACGGCGCGGCTGGGCGGCGTGCCCGGCTGGATCTGGGACGGCGAGGGCGAGAACCCCTACTTCGCCTTCCTGGCGGCGGCCGACCACATCCTCGTCACCGAAGACTCGACCAACATGGCCACCGAGGCGGGCGCGACCGGCAAGCCGGTGCATGTGCTGAGCCTGGAGGGCGGCTCGGCCAAGTTTGACGCCCTGCATGCCGAGCTGGAGCGGCGGGGCGTGAGCCGTCGGTTCGCCGGCCGGCTGCCGAGCTGGACCTATGCGCCGCTGAACGAGACCGAGGCGGCGGCGCGCGAGATCCTCGGGCGGATGGGCGCGGAGCGGCGGCTCAGCTGAGGTTGTCGCTCTAGACAGGAGCGACACAGCGACAGAGCGACACAGCGTTTCTGTGTTTTCAATGACTTGTACGTCGCCGAGGCAGCCGCGAGCGACAGCCGGGCGCGCGCAACGCATTCGGGCGGACCTGAGAACGGCGCGCTCAGTGACGGAGATGTCAAAGACCGCCCAGCAGTCTAGACGCGCGCCGACGGACGGGGGTTCGCTACGGCGCCGGCGGCATATTCATGCGTGTTCTCAGCGCCCTGACTGGAGGGATTAGGGGCGCCTAGTCGCCGCCGCCGCCCGAGTCCCCACCGCCGTCCGAACCATCGCTGTCGCTATCCGGACGTCGGGACGGCGCATCGCCCGCGCTGGCGCTGCCGTCCGAACCGCCGTCGCGCCGGTTGCGCTGGGCCTGGGCGCCGGACATGGCCGCGCCCATCCCGGCGCCGATGGCGACGCCGAGCGCGATGCCGAGCCCCAGGTTGTCCATCGCCGTGCCGAGCGCGACGCCGATGGCGATCCCGGCGCCAATCCCGATCGGCAGGAAGGCCGCGCTCTTGTTGACAGGTTCGGTCACGAGGCTCTCTCCGGTCGCATCGATCCGGAATCGACCCTAGATAGACGCCATGAGCAATCCCCGAACCGTCCGCGTCGCCATCATCGGCTCCGGCCCCGCCGGCTGGACCGCCGCCATCTACGCCGCGCGCGCCATGCTGAACCCCGTGGTCATCGCCGGCCTGCAGCCGGGCGGACAGCTGACCATCACCACCGACGTCGAGAATTATCCGGGCTTCGCCGAGGTCATCCAGGGCCCCTGGCTGATGGACCAAATGCGCGCCCAGGCCGAGCATGTCGGCACCGAGGTGATCCAGGACATCGTGGTCGAGGCGGACCTGTCGCAGCGTCCCTTCCGCCTGAAGCTGGACGGCGGCGACACCATTCTGGCCGAGACGGTCATCATCTCCACCGGCGCCCAGGCCAAGTGGCTGGGGCTGGAAAGCGAGGGCCGCTATCAGGGCTTCGGCGTCTCGGCCTGCGCGACGTGCGACGGCTTCTTCTATCGCGGCAAGACGGTCGCGGTGGTCGGCGGCGGCAACACCGCGGTCGAGGAGGCGCTCTTCCTGACCAACTTCGCCGAGAAGGTCATCCTGGTGCACCGCCGCGACGAGCTGCGGGCCGAGCGCATCCTGCAGGACCGGCTGTTCGCCCACCCGAAGATCGAAACGGTGTGGAACCACGCCGTCGACGAGATCCTGGGCGGCGACAATCCGCGCGGCGTCACCGGCGTGCGGCTGAAGGACGTGATGACCGGCGCGACCAAGGAGATCGCCCTGGACGGCGTGTTCATCGCCATCGGCCACGCCCCGGCGTCGGAGCTGTTCAAGGGCCAGCTCGAGATGGACGGCTCCGGCTATCTGAAGGTCAAGCCGGGCACGGCGGCGACCGCGATCCCCGGCGTCTGGGCCGCCGGCGACGTGACCGACGACGTCTATCGCCAGGCGGTGACGGCGGCGGGGATGGGATGCATGGCCGCGCTCGAGGCCGTGCGCTTCCTGGCCGAGCAGGACCACAAGGCCGAGGGTCACCCCATCCCGCACAAGGAAGCCGAGAAGATCGGCGTCTGGTGACGCCGCCCGGTTGACCTGAGAAGCCCCGGGCCCCAAGTCCGAGGCTCCCCCACCGTCAAGCCGGAGCGCGGATGCCGCATCACGACAGCCTGATCCTCATGCTCGTGGCCGGCTTCGTGCTGGCCTTCATCCTCGGCATGGCGGCCAACAGGCTGAAGCTGTCGCCCCTGGTGGGCTATCTCCTCGCGGGTGTCGCGGTCGGACCCTTCACACCCGGCTTCGTGGCGGATCAGGAGCTGGCGCCCCAGCTGGCGGAGATCGGCGTCATCCTGCTGATGTTCGGGGTGGGGCTCCATTTCTCGCCCCAGGACCTGATGCGGGTGCGCAAGGTCGCCGTGCCTGGCGCGATCGTACAGATCACCGCCGCCACGGTGCTGGGCTGGGGCCTGGGCCGCGTCATCGGCTTCGACGACGCCGAGGCCCTGCTGTTCGGCTTCTCCCTGTCGGTGGCGTCCACCGTCGTGCTGCTGAGGGCGCTGGAGCAGCGCGCGCAGGTCAAGGGTGACATCGGGCGGATCGCCGTGGGCTGGCTGATCGTCGAGGACCTGGTGATGGTGATCGCCCTGGTCGTGCTGCCGCTGCTGGCGCAGGCGCGCGGAGAGAGCTTTGACCTGGCCGGGCTGGCGACCAGCTTCGGCTGGACCCTGCTGAAGGTCGCCGCCTTCGTCGGCCTGATGCTGGTGGTGGGCGGGCGCGTCCTGCCGTGGCTGCTGGTGCGGATCGCCCACACGCGGTCGCGCGAGTTGTTCACCCTGGGCGTGCTGGCCATCGCGCTGGGCATCGCCTGGCTGGCCTATGCGGTCTTCGGGGCCTCGTTCGCGCTGGGCGCCTTCGTCGCCGGCCTGGTGCTGAACGCCTCGCCGCTGGGCCACAACGCGGCGGAACGCTCACTGCCGTTGAGGGACGCCTTCGCAGTGCTGTTCTTCGTCTCGGTCGGGATGCTGTTCGACCCGATGGTGCTGGTGCGCGAGCCCTGGGCGGTGGCCGGGGTGCTGGGCATCATCATCGTCGGCAAGTCGGCGGCGGCGCTCGCCATCACCTCCGTCTTCAAGCTCGACCGGCAGACCAGCCTGACTGTGGCGGCGAGCCTGGCCCAGATCGGCGAGTTCTCGTTCATCCTGGCGGCGCTGGGCGTGTCGCTGGGGCTGATGACCGACCGGGCCCAGGACCTGATCCTGGCGGCCGCGCTGCTCTCGATCGCGCTAAATCCCTTCGTCTTCGCCCTGGCGGACCGGCTGGGCGGCAGGCCCAGGCCGGCCAGGGCGGCCGAGACGTGCTCGCCCCTGGACGCGGGCGGCTAGGCCGGATCAGGGCAGGGGCGCGAAGCTCTTTTCCTCGCGGAGCGCGGCGGCCTTGGCCACGACCATCGGGCAGCAGGCCTTCCAGTAGTCGGCGTCGTCGCTGCGGGCGGCGGCCAGGCGTTCGGCCGCCCGCAGACGGCGCGCCGCGGCGTTGGCCAGGAGCTTGGCGTGAAGCGCGCGGGGCGACGGATCGAGCACGATGGGCGCGCCGGGGGTGGCGGCGGCGTCGGGACCTTGCGGGGCGATTTCGGGACGCTGGATACTGACGAACATGGGCTTTGGCTTTGAAGTCCGGTCGGTCCGCCGTCCGCGGCCGCGCCGGAGACAGAGGCGCTTATGTCGCCTCCTCGGCATGGTTAATCTTCAAAGCTGTGGATAGTTCCTCATTCTGACTGAAATTGGGCAATCTTTTCCTAGTGTTATGTTAACCTCTCGTTAATAGCGGTTAAGAAGAAGTTAAGCCTCGCCCGCGCTATACAGTCCCCGTGCGCCTCGACGAACGTTTCCTGGATGAGTTGAAAAGCCGGCTCCGCCCGTCCGAGGTGATCGGGCGGACGGTGAAGCTCAAGCGCCAGGGCCGCGAGTGGGTGGGGCTGTCCCCCTTCACCAAGGAGAAGTCTCCGTCGTTCTTCGTGAACGATGACAAGGGCTTCTTCCACGACTTCTCCTCGGGCAAGCACGGCGACGTCATCTCCTTCCTGCAGGAAACCGAGCGGCTGTCCTTCCGCGAGGCGGTGGAGCGGCTGGCCGGCGAGGCCGGCATGCAACTGCCTGCCGAGGACCCGCAGGCCGCCCAGCGCGAGCAGGTGCGGCAGGGCCTTCAGGACTGGCTGGAGCTGGCGGCGAAATATTTCGAGGCGTCGCTGCGCCGCCCCCAGGGCCAGGCGGCGCGGGACTATCTGGGCCGGCGGGGCCTGCCCGAGGATCAGTGGACGCGCTTTCGCCTGGGCTATGCGCCGGGATCGCGCACGGCGCTGAAAGATGCGCTGGTCCAGCGCGGGGCCAAGGTCGGCGATCTGGTCGAGGCCGGGCTGCTGATCCAGCCGGAGGACGGGGGCCAGCCGTACGACCGTTTCCGCGACCGGATCATCTTTCCAATCACCGACACGCGCGGCCGGGTCATCAGCTTCGGCGGCCGGGCGCTCAATCCGGACGACCGGGCCAAGTACCTGAACGGGCCGGAGACGGCCCTCTTTCACAAGGGCGCCAACCTCTACGGCCAGGCGGAGGCGCGGCGCATCCTGGCCCAGGGCGGCGGCGACAGTCCGCTGGTGGTGGTCGAGGGCTACATGGACGTGATCGCCTGCCAGCGGGCGGGGATCGCGGCGGTGGCGCCCATGGGCACGGCCCTGACCGAAGAGCAGATGGAGCGGCTGTGGCGCATCACGCCCGAGCCGGTGCTGTGCTTCGACGGGGACGCCGCGGGCGTGCGCGCGGCCTGGCGGGCGATCGACCGCGCCCTGCCTCTGCTGAAGCCGGGGCGGTCGTTCCGCTTCGCGCTGCTGGCCGGCGGGGCCGACCCGGACGACATCCTGCGCGAAAAGGGCGCGGTGGGACTGCGCGCGGCCCTGGCCGACACGCAGGGTTTCGCCGATCTTCTTTTCCGCAAGGAGACCGAAGCCGAGACGCTGGATACGCCCGAGCGACGGGCGGGTCTGAAGGCCCGGCTGCGCCAGGCGGCGGCCCGCATCGGGGACAAGGATCTGGCCGAGCAGTATCGCGCGGAACTGCTGGGCCGGTTCGACGGCCTGTTCGCCCGGCCGGCCCCGCCGGCGCGCGACGGCGGTCGGAGGTCGTGGGGCGGTCCGGCGCCGGCGGCGGCGCCCACGCAGGAAGGCCGCGCGGCCGCGCGGGCCCTGTCGCGCGCCATCGATCCGTTTTCCGCGGCCCTGGCCGTGACGGCGATCGAACACCCCGAACTGCTGGATGATCACCTTGAATCCCTGGGCGCGCACGGCTTCGGGGACGAGGCCCTGTCGGCGCTCGCGTCCGAGATCGTCAGCCTGAGACTGGCCTGGGACGAGGTCCAAACCCTTGACAGTGCCGCCCTTCGTCGCCATCTGGCGCGCTCGGGCTTTGAATCGTTAATGCGAGAGGTCGAGAAGGCGGCGGCGAAGTCCGGCGCGCCTGTCCTGGGCGGACACGCCCCCCTCGCCGACGTGACCGCCCGATGGTCGCAGGCTTTCGAGGCTCTGACGCGCATGATGGCGTTGGAAGATGCCCTCGCATCGGCGAAATCCGAGGCTCATCTCGGACTCGACGACGAGGCGTTCCGCAGGCTGAAGGCCGAGCGCGATCAGCTCAGGCGAGCGATCAAGACAGGATCAATCTGGTCGTCCGCGGACCTTTGAGGAAACTCTAGGCCGCGCCGCACGGTTTTTGCATGTCGGGGTCTCGCCCCCGGCCGGAGATTTAGATGACCGCTCAAGCGGAAACCCAAGAGCAGGAAAACACGCCCGACGGTCCCCTGCTCGACCTGACCGACGCCGGCGTCAAGAAGTTCATCAAGCAGGCCAAGGCCCGCGGCTACGTCACCATGGACGAGCTGAACAAGGTCATGCCGTCCGAGGAGGTCACGCCCGACCAGATCGAGGACACGCTGGCCATGCTGTCCGAGATGGGCGTCAACGTCGTCGAGGCGGAAGAGGACGCGCCGGAAGGCACGGACGTGGCCACCCGCGAGGAGACGGCCGTCGTCGAGACGGAGTCCAAGCCGACCTACGATCGCACCGACGACCCGGTGCGGATGTATCTGCGCGAAATGGGCTCGGTCGAGCTGCTGAGCCGCGAGGGCGAGATCGCCATCGCCAAGCGCATCGAGGCCGGCCGCGACACCATGATCCGGGGCCTGTGCGAAAGCGCCCTGACCTTCGAAGCCATCATGGTGTGGCGCCAGGAGCTGGCCGAGGGCCGCATCCTGCTGCGCGAGGTCATCGACCTGGAAGGCACCTACGGCGGCACGCCCGTCGACAACTCCGTGCCGCGCCCCGAGGGCGAGGAGGAGCCGGAGCCGGAGCCCGCGGCCGAGGAAAAGCCGGAGGGCGACGAGGACGACGAGGATTTCGACGACGGCGGCGGCCTGTCGGTCTCGGCCATGGAGGCCGAGCTGCGCGAAGGCGTCATGGAGGTCCTGGACGCCGTGGCCAAGGACTTCGGCGCGTTCCGCAAGCTGCAGGACAAGCTGGTCGCGGCGCGGCTCGAAGGGACCGACCTGTCGGACAAGGAGCGCAAGACCTATCAGGCGCTGACCACCTCGATCTCCGACAAGCTGAAGACGCTGAAGCTGAACAACGCCCGGATCGAGGCGCTGGTCGACCAGCTCTACGCCATCAACCGGCGTCTGATGGGCCTGGAAGGCCGCCTGCTGCGCCTGGCCGACAGCTACGGCATCTCGC
>CAMPGL010000033.1 GCA_946885435.1 uncultured Brevundimonas sp.
GAATGGCCGGGCGGGTTTTTGAAGGTCGAGCCACCGGTCTTTTCGCGGATCGGCTGGGTCTGCTCGCGGCGAGAGGTGATCTCGTCGATCTTCGCCTGCACCTCGGCGGGATCGGCGGGCGTCCCGCGATAGGTCGCCTCGACCCAGATGATGTCGGCCGGCGCCTCGGAATGGCGGTAGGTGTAGCCGAAGTCGGCCAGCGCATAGTCGACCCGCTCGCCCCGGCGATCCAAGCCCCAGGCCGAGACCAGCACGTCCTTGGTCTCCGCGCCGTAACAGCCCGCGTTCATGGTCAGGGCCCCGCCGATCGTCCCGGGAATGCCCGCATAGAACTCCAGCCCCGCGATCCCCGCCTTCGCACTCGCCTTTGCCACCATCGAATCCAGCGCGCCCGCGCCGGCCCTGACGGTGTCGCCCTCCGCCGCAACTTGCGCCCACGGCCGCCCGGCCAGGCGGACGACCACGCCCTCCACGCCCCCGTCGCGCACAATGACGTTCGACCCGACGCCCAGCACCGTGACCGGGACGGCGGGATCAAGCGTCTTCAGGAAGCCCGCCAGGTCATCGGCGTCCGCCGGGATGAACAACGCATCTGCGGCGCCGCCGACACGGAACCAGGTGTAGGGGCCCAGCGGCTCGTTCAGGAGCAACTTGCCGCGCACTTCGGGGAGGTTCACGCGAGCGCCTCCAGCTGACCCGGCAGCGCATAGGCCCACTGGGTGATGTCGCCGGCGCCGAGGAACACCACCAGGTCGCCCGGCCGGGCCTCGCTCTTGACAATGCCGGCCAGGGCCTCGGGCCCTTCGAGGGCTTCAACATGCAGATGTCCGAAGCGGCGGATGCCCTCGACCAGGGCCTGTTTGTCGACACCCTCGATGGGCTGCTCGCCCGCCGCATAGACGTCCGCGACATACACCGCGTCGGCGTCCGAGAAGCAGGTGGAGAACTCCTCCATCAGGTCGCGCAGGCGCGTGTAGCGGTGCGGCTGGACCACTGCGATGACCCGGCCGGACTGGTCGCCCCTGCGCGCCACCTGCCGCGCGGCCTTGAGCACCGCGGCGATCTCGACCGGATGGTGGCCGTAGTCGTCGACAATGCGCACGCCGTCCACGATGCCCGTAGTGGTGAAGCGCCGCCTCACCCCGTCGAAGCCCGCCAGGCCCTGGCGGATGGCGTCGTCCGAGACGTCCAGCTCGCGCGCCACGGCGATGGCGGCCAGCGCGTTCGAGACGTTGTGCCAGCCGGCCATCGGCAGGTGGACGCCCTCGATCCGGTCCGGCTCCTCCAGCGCCGCCAGGCCCTGGCGCTGGATCAGCACGTCGAAATAGGCCCCGTCCGGCTCCAGCCGGCAGTTGTCGGCCCGCACCATCGCCTGCGGATTGAGCCCATAGGTCACCAGCCGCCGGTTATCGACGCTGGCCACCAGCTTCTGCACCTCCGGGTGGTCAAGGCAGACCGCCGCGAAACCATAGAAGGGAATGTTCTCGACGAAGTCGCAGAACGCCTTCCGGACCCCCTCGAAGTCGCCGTAGTGGTCCAGGTGCTCCGGATCGATGTTGGTCACGATGGCGACCGTCGACTTCAGGCGCAGGAAGCTGCCGTCGCTCTCGTCGGCCTCGACCACCATCCAGTCGCCGTCCCCGACCTTGGCGTTGGTGCCGTAGGCGTTGATGATCCCGCCGTTGACCACCGTCGGGTCCAGCCCGCCGGCGTCCAGCACCGCGGCGACCAGCGAGGTGGTCGTCGTCTTGCCGTGGGTCCCGGCCACGCCGATCGAGAATTGCAGCCGCATCAGCTCGGCCAGCATCTCGGCGCGCCGCACCAGCGGGATGCGCCGCGCCCGCGCCGCCTGCAGCTCCGGATTCTCGGCCTTCACCGCCGTGGAATAGACCACCGCTGAGACGTCCTCGCCGACATGCTCGGCCTCGTGGCCGATGAAGATGCGCGCGCCCAGCGCCTCCAGCCGCTCGGTGTTGGCGGATGCTTTCGCGTCCGAACCCTGCACCGAATAGCCGATCTTCAGCATGATCTCGGCGATGCCGCTCATGCCGATGCCCCCGATGCCTACGAAGTGGACGGGACCGATGTGGAAGGGGACGGGACGTATGCGCCGGATCATCGGGGCGGCTTAGCAGGGGTGGGCCGCCGCTGGAATGCCTCAGCCTGTGGACGGAGCCACCGGATCCCCGCGGCCCGGCTCCCACCGCTCCCTCGGCAGCGCCTCCGGACATTCGTCGCGCATGAAGGCCAGCATCTTCTCGCGGATCTCGCAGCGCAGGTCGAAGGCGGCGCCCCCGTCCGCCGCGCTGGCTAGGCAGCGGACTTGGGCGACCCGGTCCGTCACCTCGATGACCTGCAGCACCTGGACGTCGCCGTCCCAGTGCGGCGACGCCTGAACGATGCGCTCGAACGCCGCGCGCAGCCGCTCGATCGGAGCCTCGTAGTCGACATAGAGGAAGACGCTGCCGATCAGCCGCGCGGTCTCACGCGTCCAGTTCTGGAAGGGCGTGCTGATGAAATAGCTGAGCGGCAGGATCATTCGGCGCCAGTCCCACAGCTTCACCACCACATAGGTCGAGCCGATCTCCTCGACATTGCCCCACTCGCCCTCGACGATGACCGCGTCGTCGATGCGGATCGGCTGGGTCATGGCGATCTGGATGCCGGCCAGCAGGTTGGTCAGCACCGGCTGCAGCGCCAGGCCGGCGATGATGCCGACCACGCCGGCCGAGGCCAGCAGGCTGACGCCCCACTGGCGGAAGCCGCCGATGGTCATCAGCGCCAGGCCGATGGTCACCATGGCGATCAGCACCCGGGCCACCTTCTGGAGGATCCGCGCCTGGGTGACGTGCTTACGCGCGACCAGATTGTCCGGCGCGGCGATGTTGAAGCGCCGCATGTAGACCACCGTCCACATGTCCACCGCGCCTGCGACCAGCCAGCCCAGCGTCAGGACGAAGCCGAACAGCAGCACCTGCCGGATGGTCTCCGACGGTTCGGGGTCCATGGGAGAGACGGTCACCCCGATCGCCAAGGCGATGATCAGCACCAGGATGCGCAACTTGAGCCGCGCGCGCTCGACGACACCGCGCCAGAACAGGTCGCGCTTGCGCACGATCAGCCGCGCGAGGCTGAAAATGATCCGGTGGGCGAGCCAGCCGGCGAGCGCGAAGGCGCCGATGACGATGGCGACGGCCGCCCACTCGGGCAGCCAGTGCACGCGTCGCCAGAGGGCGATCACCTCTCCCGTCAGGTCGGTCAGAGCTGGGGGCATTGGCAGGGAAACGGCGAGGCAAGCTCGACCGTTCCCGCCTGCGACGGCTTAGCGCGCCTGGGCCTCGACCAGATCGGCCAGGCGCTCGGTCGCATCCGGCAGCGCCACGGTGCGGGCCGCGGCGGCTCGCCGGGCTAGGGCCTCGGTGTCCGACAACATGGCCTGGATGGCCTCAGCCAGCCGGTCGACGGTCACCTCGCCCTCAAGGATCACCTCGGCCGCGCCCGCGTCCGCCAGCGCCTTGGCGTTCAACCGTTGATGGTCGTCGGTGGCGATCTTCAGCGGGATCAGCACCGACGGCAAGCCCGCCACGGCCAGCTCAGAACAGGTCGAGGCGCCCGCCCGGCCGATCACCAGATGCGCCTGCTCCAGCCGCGACGCCATGTCCCGGAAGAAGGGCGCGACCTCCGCGTCGATCACGGCGTCAGCGTAGATTCCCCGCGCCGTATCCAGCGTTTCCGGCCGGCTCTGCTGATGCACTTTGAGCCGCAGCCGCAGCGGCTCGGCGATCTGGGCCAGCGCGCGGGGCGTGGTCTCCGAAAGCAGCCGGGCGCCCTGGCTCCCGCCGGTGATCAGCACGTGCAGTGGGCCCTGCGAGGCGTCATAGGCCCGGCCCGCCAGGGCGCGGATGTCCGCCCGCACCGGATTGCCGACGACCACGACGCGGTCCTTCACCCCCGCCGGCGCGCGCTCGAGCGTCGGGAAACCGCAGGCCACCGCCTTGGCCCAGCGCGCCAGCAGCCGGTTGGAGCGACCCAGCACCGCGTTCTGCTCGTGGATGACCGTCGGCCGGCCCTGGCTGACGGCGGCGAGCAGCGCCGGCACGGACGGATAGCCGCCGAAGCCGACCACCACCGCCGGGTCCAGCCGTGCATAGGCCTTGCGCGCCTGACCGATCCCGGCGGCGATCTTCAGACCCGCCCGGGCCATGCCGATGGGGTCGCCGCCTTTTGCGGTCGCGGCCTCGAGCGCGATGCGCTCCTCGGCCGGAAATTCGTGAGCGTACTGGGCGCCGCGCGCGTCCGTAGCCAGCACCACGCGCCAGCCGCGTGCGGCCAGCACGCCCGCCAGGGCCTGGGCCGGGAACATATGGCCGCCGGTGCCCCCGGCGGCGAGGACGGCGAGCCTGCTCATCCCAGGATGCCGCGCGCCGTCTCGCCGGGTTCGTAGGCGCCCGGCCGCTTGCGGGTCAGCGCCAGCGCCAGCCCCAGCGTCAGGCACATGGCGATCATCGAGGAGCCGCCATAGCTGATGAACGGCAGGGTCATGCCCTTGGTCGGGATCAGACCGAGGTTCACCGCGATGTTGATCGCAGCCTGCAGCCCCGCCAGCACGAAGAGGCCGCCCGCGGCCGTCTGCTCGAACGGGTCGGCCAGCCGCATCGACCGCCTCAGGCCCCGGACAGCGATCAGGCCGAACAGGCCGATCAGCAGGATGGAAAAGACCAGACCGAACTCCTCGGCCGCGACCGAATAGATGAAGTCGGTGTGCAGGTCGGGGACGAAGCGCTTCATCACGCCCTCGCCCACGCCGCGGCCGACCAGCCCACCGGCCGCGATGGCCTCGTGCGCCCGGTCGAGCTGGTAGGTGTCGGCCGCCTCGCCGCCGCCGAAATAGGTGCCGATCCGCTCGCGCACGTGGTCGACCGAGGCGTAGATCGCCACGAACCCCGCCGCCGCCAGGCCCGCCAGCACCAGCATCCAGCGGAACGGCACGCCGGCCATGAAGAAGACCGCCATGAAGGCCGTGGTGATCAGCACCGTCTGGCCGATGTCCGGCTGGATGACGAGCAGCACCGCGGTCAGCCCATAGAGGCAGAAGGCGATGGTCATGCCCGGGACGCCCTCGCCCTTCTGGCCCTCGGAGAACATCCACGCCGCAAGGATGATCAGCGCCGGTTTCACGAACTCCGACGGCTGGAAGCTGAAGGGCCCGAGCGGAAGCCAGCGCGTCGCCCCCTTGGCCTCATGGCCGATGAACGGGAGCAGGGCCATCACCGCAATTGAGATCAGGAACACCGCCAGGGCCACCCGCCGCACCCCGCGCGGCGACAGCATCGAGGCCGACAGCAGGGTGAACAGGCCCGCCGTGGCGAAGGCCATCATTCGCCACGAATAGTAGAAGTCGCCCGCGATGGAGTCGTCGCGGCCGGCCGCGGCCGGGCTGGAGGCGAAGCTCAACGCCACGCCCAGGAAGATCAGGGCCAGCACGGCGGCGAAGATCGGCTTGTCGACCTGCCAGAACCAGTGGCTGAGCGGCGACCGCTCGCGGCCGAGCTGCGGGGCGTAGGCGGTCATGCGGCGGCTCCCTGAAGGCCGAGCACGGCGGCGCGGAAGGCCTCTCCGCGCGCCTCGAAGTCCGGATACTGGTCGAAGGAGGCGCAGGCCGGCGACAGCAGCACGACCTCCGGCTCGCCGGTCGCCGAGGCGTCCCGCGCCGCGGCGGCCACGGCGGCCTCCATGACGCCGCAGACCTCGTGCGGCACCGAGCCCAACACGCGGGCGAAGTCGTTGGCCGCCTCCCCGATCAGGTAGGCCTTGGCGACGCGTGGGAAGAGATCGGCGAGCGGCTCGATGCCGTCGCTCTTGGCCCGCCCGCCGGCGATCCAGTAGCTGCGCGGATAGGAGGCCAGCGCCTGGCGCGCGGCGTCCGCATTGGAGGCCTTGGAATCGTTGATGAAGCGGACCGGCCCCACATGGCCGACCTCCTCCATTCGGTGCGCGAGGCCCGGGAAGGTCATCAGGCCCTCCACCGCCTTGTCGTGCGGCACGCCGAGCGCGCGTGCCGTGGCGTAGGCGAAGGCGGCGTTCTGGGCATTGTGCCGTCCCGGCAGGGAACGGGCCTGCGCTAGGTCGGCCACGAAGCCGCCTTTGTGGGTCAGGCGGCCGTCGAAACCCGCAACCGATATGGGTTCCGCGTTCGGCAGCTCACCCGCGATCGCGCGTCCCCAGTCGTCGTCTACGCCGACCAGCGCCACGCCGGCTCGGTCAAAGATCTTCCGCTTGGCCGCGACATAGCCCTCCATGCCGCCATGCCGATCCAGGTGGTCCGGGCTGATGTTGGTCAGGATGGCGACGTCGGGGGCGAAGCTGTGGGTCAGGTCCAACTGATAGGAGGACACCTCCAGCACATAGACGTCGCCCGGCTGCGGCGCCGGGAGGGCGAGCGCGCCGATGCCGATGTTCCCGCCGATGTGCGCCTTCAGGCCCGCCTGGTTCAGCACCCAGCCGATCAGGGCCGTCGTCGTCGACTTGCCGTTGGTGCCGGTGATGGCCACGACCTTGGGGCGCTCTCCCTCCGGCAAGACCGCGACCGCGCGGGCGAACAGCTCGATGTCGCCGATGACCGGCACGCCGGCGGCCCTGGCCTTGTCCACCGTCCAGTGCGGCTTCGGATGGGTCAGAGGCACGCCGGGCGACAGCACGAGCGCCGCGAAGCGGCTCCAATCGGCCTGGGTCAGGTCCTCGACCTGAAAGCCTTCGGCCTCGGCCTGAAGGCGGCCGGAGACGCCGTCGTCCCACAGGACCGGCCGCGCACCTCCGGCCTTCAGCGCGCGCGCGGAGGGCAGGCCCGATCGTCCCAGGCCGAAGACGGCGACCTCGCGCCCCTCGAAGCCGGGGACCGCGATCATCTCAGCTTCAGCGTCGACAGGCCGATGAGCGCCAGCATCGCCGCCACGATCCAGAAGCGGATCACCACGGTCGACTCGGCCCAGCCGAGCTTTTCGAAGTGATGGTGGATCGGCGCCATCAGGAAGATGCGCTTGCCCGTGGCCTTGAAGTAGGCGACCTGGATCATCACCGAGGCGGCCTCGATCACGAACAGCCCCCCAATGATGCCGAGCACCAGCTCGTGCTTGGTCGAGACCGCGACCGTGCCCAGCGCGCCGCCCAGCGCCAGCGATCCGGTGTCGCCCATGAAGATCTTGGCTGGCGGGGCGTTGTACCAGAGGAAGCCGACGCCCCCGCCGATGATGGCCGCACAGAAGATGGCCAGCTCGCCCGCGCCCGGCGCGTGGTGGACCTGAAGATATTCCGAGAAGACGAAGTTGCCGACCAAGTAGCTGATCACCCCGAAGGCCGCGGCCGCCATCATCACCGGCACGATGGCCAGACCGTCCAGCCCGTCGGTCAGGTTCACGGCGTTGGAGAAACCCACGATCGTGAAGGCGGCGAAGGCCACGTAGAACCAGCCGAGGTTCAGCAGCACCTCCTTGAAAAACGGGAAGGCGATCGAGGTCTCCAGGCCCGGGGAGGTCGGCGACGGCGTGGAGAACCAGATCAGCAGCGCCGAGGCGACGATCGCCAGGGCGAACTGGGCCGCCAGCTTCTGTTTGCCGGTCAGGCCGGCGTGGTGCTGCTTGGTGACCTTGTCGTAGTCGTCGAGAAAGCCGAGCAGGCCGTATCCGCCGGTGACCAGCAGCGCCACCCACACGAAGGGATTGGTAAGGTCGGCCCACAGCAGGGTGCCGGCGAAGACCCCCGCCAGGATCATCAGCCCGCCCATGGTCGGGGTGCCCTGCTTGTTGAGCAGGTGGCTTTCCGGCCCGTCCTTGCGGATCGGCTGGCCACGGCCCTGCTTGGCGCGCATCCAGTCGATGAAGCGGCTGCCCATGGCGATGGCCACGATCAGGCCGGTGAACAGCGCCAGGCCCACCCGCACCGTCTGGTACTGGAGCAGGTTCAACAGCGGATAGTCCTGGGCGAGGTCCGCGAACTGCAGATAGAGCAGGTAGAACATCTAGGCGTCCCCTCCCGGACCCATGTCGGCCAGCGCCTTCGCGACCTTCGAGGCGCGCGAGCCGTTCGATCCCTTGACCATCACGATATCTCCGTCGCGCACCGCGCCGGTCACCATCGGGATCAGCGCGTCGGCGTCCTCGGCCCAGGCCCCGCGACGGCTCTCGGGCAAGGCCTCATGCAGCCAGCGCATGGCGGGCCCGGCCGTGAACACCTGGTCCAAGCGCGCCGCCTCTATGGCGTCGGCCAGCCCAGCGTGCAGCCGCTGCGACTCGTCGCCGAGCTCCAGCATGTCGGTCAGGGCCACGATGCGGCGCCCCCCTGGTCCCGGCTCGCGCGCGGCCAGGCTCATGAAACCCGCGCGCATGCTCAGGGGATTGGCGTTGTAACTCTCGTCCACCAGGGTGAAGGCTCCGCCGCCCGGCAGGCGCACCGTCCGCACCTGGCCCCGGCCTTCCAGCGGCTGGAAGGCCGACAGCGCGGCGATTCCCGTCTCCATCGGCACGTCGAGCGCGTCCAGCATGAGCAGGACGGCCATGCTGTTTAGGCCCCAGTGCAGGCCGGACTGAGCCAGTTCGAAGCTGTGAGTCTCGCCCCAGATTCGGGCCCGGACCTGCGCCCCCTCTCCCACCGACTCGAAGCCGAGCAGACAGGCGTCGGCGCTCTCATCGGTGCCGAACACCGCGATGCGCGCGCCGCGCTCCAGCGCCTCGTGCTTGAGCAGGTCGAACCAGACGTTGTCGCCGTTCAGCACCGCCACGCCGCCGGGGCCCAGGCCCTCGAAGATCTCCGCCTTGGCGCGGGCGACGCCCTCTTCGCCGTCGGGGAAGTTCTCGATGTGGACGGGTCCGACCGTGGTCACGCAGACGGCGTGCGGCTGGACCATTCGCGACAGGGGCGCGATCTCGTCGGCGTGGTTCATGCCGATCTCGAAGACGGCGCGTTCGGTGTCGCGCGGCATGCGCGCGAGCGTCAGCGGCACGCCGATGTGGTTGTTGAAGGACTTGACCGACGAATGCGCCGCGCCCGCCTGCGACAGCCCTGCGCGGATCGCCTGGGTGACGCTGGTCTTGCCGACCGAGCCGGTCACCGCCCCGCGCCGCGTCTGCGGCGCGCGGTCGCGCGCGTATCCGCCGAGCGCGACCAGGCCTTCCAGGATATCGGGCACGAGGACGAACGGTCCCCCGCTGACAGGCTCCGACACCAGCACGCCCGCCGCGCCCTTCTCGAAGGCCTGTCCGACGAAGCCGTGGCCGTCGCGCGCCCCCTTCAGCGCCACGAACAGGTCGCCCGGCTGCACCTCGCGGCTGTCGAAGGTCACGCCCGTGGCGGCGAACGATCCGTCCGCCAGCCCGCCCGTCGCCTCGGAGACCTCGGCCGAGGTCCACAGGGCCTCATTCATCACGCAACTTCCCTCAGGGCCTCGGCGGCCACCGCCGCGTCGTCGAACGGATAGACCGTTTCGCCGACGATTTGACCCTGTTCGTGGCCCTTTCCGGCGACGATCAGCACATCGCCCTTCCTGAGGCCCGACACGGCGAAGGCGATGGCCTCGCGCCGGTCGCCGATCTCGCGGGCCTCGGGGCAGCCCTTCATGACTTCGGCGCGGATGGCGGCCGGGTCCTCGGAGCGCGGATTGTCGTCGGTGACCACCGCCGCGTCGGCCAGGCGGGCCGCGACCTCACCCATCAACCTGCGCTTGCACCGATCACGGTCGCCACCGGCGCCGAACACGACCACGAGCCGGCCTGACGCGTGCGGCCGCAGGGCCTGCAGCACCGTCTCCAGCCCGTCCGGCGTATGTGCATAGTCGACATAGACCTCGCCGCCGTGGGGACTCACGCCCACGCGCTGAAGCCGGCCCGGCGCGCCCTTCAGCGTCTCGAGCGCCGCGATCACGGCCTCCGCCTTATCGCCGGCCGCGACGCAGAGCCCGGCCGCCACGAGCGCGTTCGAGGCCTGGAAGGCTCCGGCCAGCGGCAGGAGAATGTCATAGGTCCGGCCGCCCGCGTCGATCGACAGGCGCTGGCCCTCGCCGGTGGCGCGCCGCGCGACCAGCGACAGGTCCCGCCCCCGCTCGCCCACTCCGAAGATGCTCAGACCCGCCATGATGCCGGCCCCGGCGAAGGCGTTGTAGGCGTCGGAGTCCGCATTCAGCACCGCGGTCCGTCCGCGCGGCAGCAGGGTGTCGAACAGGCGCAGCTTGGCCGCGCGATAGGCGGCCATGTCGTGGTGGTAGTCCAGGTGATCCTGGCTGAGGTTGGTGAAGGCCGCCGCCGTCAGGGCCACACCGTCCAGCCGCCGCTGGTCTAGCCCGTGCGACGAGGCCTCCAGCGCCAGGTGGGTCACGCCCCGTCCGGCCAGGTCGGCCAGCAGGCGCGCGGCGTCGGCCGCGTCCGGGCTGGTCAGGCCGGGTCCGGTCAGGGCCTCGTCCCCGGCCATGACGCCGAGCGTGCCCATGCTGGCGCCGTGATGGCCCAGCGCCGTCCAGATCTGGCGGCAGAAGGCGGCGACCGAGGTCTTGCCGTTGGTGCCGGTGACCGCGACGCAGGTGCGCGGTTGTTTCCCGTAGAAGGCACGGGCTGCCAGCGCATAGGCGCGCCGAACGTCGCCGGACCGAACCAGCAGGGGCGCGGCGCCGTCCGGGGTGTCCTCGGGGGCCAGCACGGCCGCGGCGCCCTGCGTCAGGGCCTGCGGAATGAAGGCGCGGCCATCGGCACGCGCGCCCGGAAGCGCGGCGAACAGCGTCCCCGTCCCGACCCGGCGGCTGTCAGCGGTGACGCCCGTGATCACCGGATCGGTCGGGACGTCGCGGCGCAGGATTTCGGACAGCCGCAGGCCGGTCATCGCGGCCCCGCCAGGGATGCGTCTTCCGACAACGGCAGGGCCTCGGCCTCGCTGGCGCTCAGCACCTCGAACCGGCGCTCGACGCCGAGGAAGGGCGCGATGCGGCGGATGACCCGACCGACGGCCGGGGCGGCGGTCATGCCTGCGGTGCGCGCGCCGCCCGAGGCCTCGCTGCCGCGCGGCTCGTCGAGCAGGATCATGACCAGGTAGCGGTCGGCGTCGACCGGCCCTTCCGTCGGGAAGACCGAGACGAAGGACGAGGTGACGCGCGTTCGGTCGACCCGGCCGTTGGTGTACTTCTCGGCGGTGCCGGTCTTGCCGCCGACGCTGAAGCCTTCGACTGCGGCGCGACGGCCAGAGCCCCGCTCCACGTTCAGCCGCATCAGCCGCAGCATCCGCATCGAGGTGACTTCGGTGATGATCCGCTGGCCCTGCGGACGCCGGCCCGCCGGGACCGGGCGCAGCGTCAGGGGCACGTAGCGGCCGCCGTTCATGATGGCGCCCACCCCCGCCGCAACGTGCAGCGGCGTCACCGCCATGGCGTGACCGAAGGAGGCCGAGGCGACGGTGTTGGCGTCCCAGCGGCGCGGCGTCAGCGGAGCCGCGGACTCGGCCAGGCCGATGCGCTGCCGGTCCAGCAGGCCGAAGGACCGATAGTAGTCCTGCATGACCTGCGATCCCATCAGGGCTGCGACTCGCGACGTACCGACATTCGAGGAGTGGAGGAAAACCTCCTCGACACTCATGGGCCGATTCTGGGCGTGGAAATCGTTGATCGTGCGCCCCGCCATGCGCAGGGGCGAACCGGTGTCGATGACCGTGTCGATATCGACACGCCCGCTGTCCAGGCCGGCGGCGATCGAGAAGATCTTGAAGGTCGAGCCCATCTCCCAGACCTGGCCCGCGGCGCGGTTGACCATGGCTGAGGCGTCCGCCTGGCCGCGCCGGTTCGGGTCGAAGTCCGGATAGCTGGCCATGGCCAGGATTTCGCCGGTCTGGACGTTGGTCACGATGCCGACGGCGCCCACGACACGCTGGTCGACTGCCACGGCTTCCAGCTCCGTCTCCAGCGCGCCCTGAACCCGCAGGTCGATGGACAGGGGCACCGCTCCGCCGTCGGCGCCGGCCGCGCGGATGTCGGCGTCGAAGGCGCGCTCGAAGCCAGCCGCGCCCTCCCCGTCCGCATTGGCGAAGCCCACGACGTGCGCGGCCAGGTCGTCGAGCGGATAGACGCGGGCGTCCTCCTCCTCGAAGTGCAGCCCGCCCAGCGCCAGGTCGTGCAGCCGCGCCCGCTCGGCGGCGGTCAGGCCGCCCACTACGAAGGCGCGGTCGTCGCCCGCCAGCACCGTCGCCAGCCGCCGGCGTCCGGCGGCCGACAGCTCCGGCATGGCGCGCAGGACGGCGTTGCGGACATAGGCGCGGTCGAAGGTCTCTACAGGATCGATGACCAGCCGGTAGTGCGGCAGGTTGGTCGCCATCAGCAGGCCGTTGCGGTCGGTCAGGTCGCCGCGCTGCAGCACCGGCGCGCCGCCTCGGCCGAGCGGCGCGTCGAGCCCCGAGAACAGCGCCGCCCGGATCGCGCCTACCGCCAGTCCGGCGAAGATCAGTCCGAACAGGCAGGACACCAGCAGGATGCGCACCCGGGTGTCGTTCTCGGCCTTGCCCTCGGCGCGGGCGCGCTCGAAGGTGTGCTCCAGGCTCTGGATCCAGTCGAGCAGCCGCCGGGTGGGCAGGCGCACGCCGATGCGGGGCGGCAGGCCGGCGAGGCTCATTGCGTGGCCTCCGCGGGCTCTTGTTGGCCAGTCGGCAGCACGACCGGCAGAACCTCGGGCGAGGCTTCCTGCTCGGCGTCGAGCGGCTGCAGCTGCAGGTGGGCGTCGACGAGGGCCTGGAGGCGCGCCGGCTGTTCCAGATGCGCGGCCTCGGCGCGCAGCAGGCGCAGGTCGCGCTGCGCCTGGGCGATTTCCGTTTCGAGCTCGCGGATGGCCGCGCGCTCGTCCGCGCCCGCAGCCTTGGCCACATAGACCCACAGGATCAGCGCGCCGAGGCACACGACCGCCGCGATCTCCAGCGCTCTCAGGATGCCGCGTCCGCCCACCGCCGCGCTCATGCCGCCTGCCTCCAGGCTGGGGCCTCGGTGCGCCGCGCCGCGCGCAGGCGGGCCGAGCGGGAACGAGGATTGACGGACGTCTCTTCGGGAGTCGCCTCGATGGCGCCCTTGCCGATCAGCTCGAAGGTCGGGGCAGGCCCTTGCGCCTGCGGGGGCAGATGGCGGGAGCCGGAACCCGTCTTGCCGGCGCGCTCGGCCAGGAAGCGCTTCACCAGCCGGTCCTCCAGCGAGTGGAAAGTCACCACCGCCAGCCGGCCGCCCGGGCGCAGGATGCGCTCGGCCGCCCGCAGGCCCGCCTCCAGCTCGCCCAGCTCGTCATTGACCGCGATCCGGAGCGCCTGGAACGAGCGCGTGGCCGGATGCACCGGAGCGCCACGCCGGCCGCCCAGCGCCTTTTCGATCACGGCGGCCAGGTCCAGCGTGCGGCTGAACGGCTCCACGGCCCGGCGGCGCAGGATGGCGGTGGCGATGCGGCCGGACTCGCGCTCTTCGCCGTAGTCGCGCAGCAGCTTGGCCAGCGGCCCGTGGTCCATGGTGTTGACGAGGTCGGCCGCTGTCGGCCCGTCCGCGCCCATGCGCATGTCGAGCGGGCCGTCCTTCTGGAACGAGAAGCCGCGTTCGGCCTGGTCCAGCTGCATGGACGAGACGCCGATATCCAGCGCCACCCCGTCACAGGCCTGTTCGCCGAGTTCGTCCTCCATCTCGGAGAAGCGGCGCTCGACCAGACGGAAGCGGTCCCCAAAATCGGCGGCCAGCCGCTCCGCGTGCGGCTGCACGGTCGGGTCGCGGTCGAAGCCGATGACATCGGCGCCCCGCTCAAGGAAGGCGCGCGAATAACCGCCGGCGCCGAAGGTCCCATCGACGATCAGCCTGCCCGGACCGGGCGCCACGGCCTCCACCACCTCGTTCAGCAGGACCGAGAGGTGGGGGCTCATGCGCCGCCCCCGAGCTTCAGGCTGGCCGCCCGCTTCAACTCGCCCAGCTCCGCCAGCCCCTCGCGCGCCACGCGGCGCTGTTCGGCGCGCCAGGCGCGATGAACGTCCGGACGCCAGATCTGGAAACGGTCGCGCAGGCCCACGATCACCACCGTGTCCGTCAGGCCGAACTCCTCGCACAGGCTTTCCGGCAGGGTGATGCGGCCCGCGGTGTCATAGGACAGACGGCGCTGCTGGCCGAAGACGGCGTCCTCCAGCGCGGTCCTCAGCCGATGGCCGAAGGGCAGCTCGTCGATGACCCGCTGATACTGGGAGAACAGAGCGTCGCCGCCCGCCTCGATGCAGTCGGCCTCGATGGACGGGAAGCAGAAGACGCCCTCGGCCGAACCGGTCGCAGGGGTGCGGTAATCCTGCGGCACGACGAAGCGCCGCTTGGTGTCGAGCTGCTTCTCGAAGGTCGAGAGAAACACCCGCCTACCCCAGGCCTGCTTGGCCCGCCCCTGCCCGGCTTCGTCGGCCCCTCCGACGCGTCATACCGGGGATGATTTGGGTTAACATGGGACAGAGTGGGACGCAATGACACTTGTTGACGTTTGCTTCACCATAAGGGCGAAAACACGCCAATCGCAGTTAAGGATTGGAACACAGCAAGAACACGCCGAGTATTCCCGGCTTGAAGCTTGACCATTGGGGAGAAGCGTCAGACGGCCTGTAAGCCGGGTTCTGTCCCCGCGAGCGGGTGACGATCATTCCTCTGGACCGCCCATTGCTGAGCGGTTCTCGCGACCTACCCGGACGCCTCGGGCCGGCGAGCCCTGCACCCGAGGGTGCGCAGCGTCCCTATTCGGTCTTGCTCCAGGCGGGGCTTGCCATGCCGTCCCGGTCGCCCGGTCCGCGGTGGGCTCTTACCCCACCCTTTCACCCTTGCCCTGCATAGCTCGAAGAGCGACGCAGGGCGGTTTGCTTTCTGTGGCGCTATCCCTCGGGTCACCCCGGGCGGGCGTTACCCGCCGCCTTTTCGCCGTGGAGCCCGGACTTTCCTCGCTCCTTCGCCAAGGCTCCGGAGCGCAAGCGCTGCGAAGCTTCAGCGGAGCAGCGCGACCGCCCGGCCGTC
>CAMPGL010000034.1 GCA_946885435.1 uncultured Brevundimonas sp.
TTCCGAGAGTGGGGATGTAATGGGGTTCAATCGTAGGGAATTACTACGTCTGGGTGCTGTCGGGGCGGGGGCTGCGATGCTGTCCTCTGCCGCGAGCTCGGTCGGACTTCCATCTGTCGTTTATGCGCCGCCGCCGGCTCCGCGCGTCCAGGCGCGCGCCGAAACCCGCCCCGCGGCCCGGCCAGAGACCCGCTCGGCGCCTGCCGAAACCCAGGCTGCGGCCACGCCGACGCCGCCCGCCGCCCCGGTGGAGCAGCCGATCGTCGCCCAGCCGACCCCGGTTGAGCCGACGGTCACCGCTCCGACGACGGCGCCGGAGCCGCTGATCACCACCGAGCCGCTGCCGCTCGGCTGATCGGCTGACGCATAGACGGCAAGCGGCCGCCGGAGCCATCCGGCGGCCGTTTTCCATGGCCCTCGCCAGACGGCGTATCCGGCGGCAAGCTCGGCCGCATGACTCGCCACGCCGCTGCTCCCGAACTGCGCACCGATCGTCTGGTCCTCAGAGGCCACAGCCGCGACGACTACAGCGATATGGTCGCCATGTGGTCGCATCCGGATATCGTCCGCTTCATCGGCGGGCGGCCGTCAACCGCCGAGGAGACCTGGGCGCGGCTGATGCGCTACGGCGGCTTCTGGGCGCTGCTCGGCTACGGCTTCTGGTGCGTCCGCGACCTCCAGGGCCGCTATGTCGGTGAGGCGGGCCTGCTTCATGGCGCGCGCGATCTGGATCCGTCGTTCGGCGACACGCCGGAGGCCGGGTGGAGCCTAGCGCCATGGGCGCAGGGCAAGGGCTATGCCTCCGAAGCCATGACTGCCGTGCTTTCCTGGGCCGACGCCAATGGCGTCAACCGGACCGTCTGCATGATCGAGCCGGCGAACACGCCGTCAGTTCGCCTGGCGCAGAAGCTCGGATACTCGGAATATGTCCGCACCCGGTACCACGGGGCGGAGATCACCCTGTTCGAGCGGTCGCGCCGTTAGACCCGGCGGAGCTGCTTGCGCAGGCGCGCTTCTTCCTTGGCGGCGGACTTGCGGTCCTTGCGCTCGGCGCGCTTGGCTTCCAGCTGGGCCTGGGCGTCGGCCAGGGCGCTGGCGGCGCGGGACATCTGCTGCTGGCGGCGCAGTTCCTCGGCGGCGGCCTTGGCCTCCGCGCGCGCCTTGCGCGCGGCCTCGCGCTCCTGGGCCTTTACCTGCTCACGGGTGAGCGCGCCTTCAGGCGCGGTCACCGCAGCCTTGGGCTTGAACTTGGCGAGGAGGGCTTTCTTGGCTTCGGCCTGGGTGGTGAGGCGGTCGGCGAAGCCGGGCTGGACTTTAGCGTTCATGAATCCTTGGGGGAGGGCCTTGGAGGGCGGGCCTCTAAGACCTCAAACCCGGCGAAAAATCAAGCTTCGCCGAGGACAACGCCCTGGCCTCAGGCCTGTTCCTCTTCCTGGAAGAACGGCTCGACCGTTCCTTTCAGCCGGATGGTCATGGGGTTGCCCTGACGATCCAGCGCCTTGCCGGCGACCAGCTTCACCCAGCCTTCCGAGACGCAATATTCGTCGACGTTGGTCTTTTCCTCGCCGTTGAAGCGCACGCCGACGCCGCGCATCAGCACCGCCTCGTCGTAGAAGGGGCTCTTGGGATTGCTCGACAGGCGATCGGGAGGGGTCTCGGACATGGCGCCTCGATAGCCTCAGGCGGTTTCCGGGGCAATCCGCTCGTCGCGCTCGCCCTCGTCGCCGCGGTTGAGCACGGCGGTGACCGCCAGGTCCGCCGAGACGTTGCCGACGGTCCGGAAGATGTCCGGAATGACTTCGACCGCCAGCAGCAGCGGCAGTAGTTCGATCGGCGCGCCCATGGCCAGGCAGATCGGCGCGATCGAGACGAAGAAGGACACCTGGCCGGGCAGGCCCACCGACGAGATGGACACCGCAAACGCCACCACGCCGGCGGCGATCAGCTGGGCCACGGTCGGTTCGACGCCCGAAACATGGCAGATGAACAGGACCACCGACAGGTTCGCCACCGGGCTGGTAAGTCGAAAGACCGCAACCGCCAGGGGCAGGACCAGTCCGGCGACGTGCTCGGGCACCCCGAGGTGATCGCGCGCCCGCTCGACCATGGCCGGCAGGGTTCCCAGCGACGACTGGGTCGAGAAGGCCACCACCTGGGCCGGCGCGATGGCGCGTGCGAAGCGGAACAGCGGCACCCGCCCGAAGATCACGGCCAGCGGGTAGCTGGCCAGCACCACCGTGATGCAGCCCAGCGAGACCAGCACCACGTAGTGCAGCAGGGCCCCGGTCGATCCCAGGCCGCCTCTCATGCCCAGCGTCAGCGCCAGGGCGAAGACGCCCAGCGGCGCGGCCCACAGCACCCAGCGCACGATCACGATCATGGCGTCCGCCACAGCGTCGAAGAAGCGCACGATCAGCTCGCGCTGCGCCTCGGGAAGCCGCGTGACGGCGAATGCGAAGAACAGGGCGAAGATCACCAGCGGCAGCACCCCGCCTTCCGCCGCGGCGGCGACCGGATTGGTCGGCGCGAGCGAACGCAGCCAGGCCCCGAACTCGATGGCCTGCGGCGGAGGCGCGGCCTCGCCGTCGGTGGCGCCCGCGATCAGGGCCCGGGCGCTGTCGGGGTCGACTGGCCATAGCGAGAGCGCGCCCTGGACCAGCACGAGCGTCAGGGTGATGGCGACGATGAGCAGGGCCGTGAACCAGGCCATGGCGCGCGCGGTCAGCCGTCCCGCCGACAGCGCATTCGAAACCGCCGCAACGCCGACGACCAGCAGGGCGACGATGAGCGGCATGACGGTCATCTGCAGACCGCCCAGCCAGACCCCGCCGATCGCCTGGGCGGTGGAGACAGCCCAGGCGGGCGCCTCTCCAAGGCTCTGAATCCAGGCTCCGATGCCGAGGCCCAGGATCAGGGCCACCAGGACCCGGCCGCTCAAGGAATTCAGAAAACGCATGCGCGGCCCCGACCTGCTGTGGCGCCCAAGATCGAGTGGCCGACGGGATTCCGCAATGGCCCACGCTTGCCTGATCGTCCGGTCGCGGGTTTATGGTCGCGCTCGAGCGACGAAACGGAGCCCTGATGGAAGACGCCGCCGCCCAGACCACCGCGCTGGTCACCAACGACGCCGTGGCCTTTGGCCTGCTGGCCCTGATCCTCGGCTTCGTCTTCTGGGCCTCCGGCCTGAAGAACGGCGCGGTCCAGAAGTTCTTCGGCATCATCCCGCCGCTGCTGCTCTGCTATTTCCTGCCCAGCCTGCTGACGACCTTCGGGGTGATCGATCCGGAGGAGTCGCAGCTCTATTTCGTGGCCTCGCGCTACCTGCTGCCGGCGGCGCTGGTGTTGCTGACCCTGTCGGCGGACCTGCCCAGCACGATGCGGCTGGGGCCTAAGGCGCTGATCATGTTCTTCACCGGCACCATCGGCGTGATGATCGGCGGTCCCATCGCCATCTTCCTGACCAGCGTGCTGGCGCCGGAGCTGCTGGGGAGCGGGCCGGAGGCGATCTGGCGCGGCATGGCCACGGTCGCCGGCAGCTGGATCGGCGGCTCGGCCAACCAGGCGGCGCTCTACGAGATATTCGGGGCCGGTCCGGACGTCTTCTCGATCTGGATCGCCGTGGACGTCATCGTCGCCAACATCTGGATGGCCGTGGTCCTGTGGATCGCCGCCAACCAGGTCAGGGTCGACCGCTGGCTGAAGGCCGACTCGTCGGTGGTCGAGGAGGTGCGCGCCAAGGCCGAGGCGATCGAGCAGGCCAACGCCCGCATCCCGGTGCTGAAGGACCTCATGCTGATCCTGGCGGTCGGCTTCGGCGCGGTGGGCGCCGCCCACGCCATCGCCGATCCGCTCGCGACCTGGTTCGGGGCAACCTATCCGCAGCTCGACCGTCTGTCGCTCGACTCCAGCTTCTTCTGGCTGGTGCTGGTCGCCACGATCATCGGGGTGCTGCTGTCCTTCACCCCGGTCAAGAAGCTGCAAGGGCCGGGCGCCTCCAAGGTCGGCTCGGTGTTCGTCTACATCCTGGTGGCGACCGTCGGCCTGAACATGAACATCGCGGCCATCCTGGACACGCCCGTCTACTTCCTGATCGGGGGGGTCTGGATGCTGGTCCACGTCCTGCTGATGTTCACCGTGGCGCGGCTCATCCGGGCGCCGAGCTTCTTCCTCGGCGTCGGCTCCATGGCCAATATCGGGGGTGCGGCCAGCGCGCCGGTGGCGGCGGCGGCCTTCCATCCGTCCCTGGCGCCGGTCGGCGTGCTGCTGGCGGTGCTGGGCTACATCGTCGGCACGGCGGCGGGCTGGGCGACCGGCTTGGCGATGGCGGCGATCGGCGGCGGCTAATACCCCTGTTTTACCAAGGGTTGAGTTGGGCCCTGCCGGGGCCTACCTCAGCCGTTATGGACCCCATTCTCTCGATCCGTGGCCTAGCCAAGACCTACGCCACGGGCGTGGTCGCGCTGGAGCCTACCGACCTCGACATCCAAAAGGGCGAGATTTTCGCCCTTCTGGGCCCCAACGGTGCGGGCAAGACGACGCTGATCTCCATTGTCTGCGGCATCGTCACGCCTTCGGCGGGAAAGGTCACGGCCGATGGCTTCGACACCCGGAAGGACTATCGCGAGACGCGCTCACGCATCGGCCTGGTGCCCCAGGAGCTGACCACCGACGCCTTCGAGAGCGTGTGGTCGACCGTCTCGCTCAGCCGCGGCCTGTTCGGCAAGGCGCCCAATCCGGCTCACATCGAGAAGGTCCTTCGCGCGCTCAGCCTGTGGGACAAGCGCAACGACAAGATCATGACCCTGTCGGGCGGCATGAAGCGGCGGGTTCTGATCGCCAAGGCCCTGTCGCACGAGCCGACCATCCTGTTCCTCGACGAGCCGACCGCCGGGGTGGACGTCGAGCTGCGCCGCGACATGTGGAACCTGGTCCGCGATCTGCGCGACCAGGGCGTCACCGTCATCCTGACTACCCACTACATCGAAGAGGCCGAGGAGATGGCCGACCGCGTCGGGGTGATCTCCAAGGGCCGGCTGATCGTGGTCGAGGAGAAGACCGCCCTCATGAAGAAGCTGGGCAAGAAGACCCTGACGCTCCAGCTGCAGGAGCCGCTGGGGGCCCTGCCCGAGGGGCTGTCCGACTGGGTCCTCGAACTGAAAGACGAGGGCAACGAGCTGGAATACGTCTTCGACGCCACGGCCGAGCGGACCGGCGTGCCGTCGCTGCTCCGCCGGCTGGCCGACCTGGGTATCGGCTTCAAGGATCTGAATACCCGCCAGAGCTCGCTGGAGGACATCTTCGTGGACCTCGTCCATCGGCGCGAGGAGGCGGCCTGATGACCTTCAACGGACACGCCGTCGCGGCGCTCTACAAGTTCGAGATGGCGCGGGCCCGCCGCACCCTGTGGCAGAGCCTGGTCACCCCCGTCGTGACGACCTCGCTCTATTTCGTGGTCTTCGGCGCGGCCATCGGCAGCCGGATGAACGAGGTCGACGGCACGGCCTACGGCGCCTTCATCGTGCCGGGCCTGATCATGCTGAGCCTGTTCACCAACAGCCTCTTCAACGCGTCCTTCGCCATCTACTTCCCGAAGTTCACCGGCACGATCTACGAGGTGCTGTCGGCGCCGGTGTCGCCCTTTGAGCTGGTCACCGCCTATGTCGGGGCGGCGGCGACCAAGTCGGTGATCCTGGGCCTGATCATCCTGGGGACCGCGGCCCTGTTTACCCCGCTGAGGATCGAACACCCGGCCCTGATGCTGGCCTTCCTGGTCCTGACGGCGCTCAGCTTCTCGCTGTTCGGCTTCATCCTCGGGGTCTGGGCCAAGGGGTTCGAGGAGCTGAACGCGGTGCCCATGCTGATCGTGACGCCCCTGACCTTCCTGGGCGGGGCCTTCTATTCGATCGACATGCTGCCGGGCCTGTGGCGGACGGTCAGCCTGTTCAATCCGATCGTCTATCTGATTTCGGGCTTCCGCTGGACCTTCTACGGCCGCGGCGACGTGCCGGTGGAGATCAGCCTGCTGGCCATCTGCGGCTTCCTGGCGGTCTGCCTGGCCGTGGTCGCTTGGATTTTCAAGACCGGATACCGGCTGAAGAACTAACGGACGCCCCAGCGCTCCAGAAACGCCGCCTGCGCGGCGGCGGCGGCGGCGCGGTCCGCGGCGCGTGGCGCCTCATCGGCCAGGCCGTGGCGGCACACCGCGTTCATCGTGAAGCCCGGCAGCGTCCCCGGCATGAAGTCGAAGGGGCCTTCCGGACCCGTGGTCTCGACCAGAACCTCGCCCTCGTAGCGACGGGCCTCAAGCACCCGGAAGGTGCTCGCGCCGCAATCATAGGACATGCGCGACAGAGTCCATGCCCCGTCCGCCCCCGGCTGAGGCAGCACGAGTTCCCAATGGACATTGACGTAGCCCTCCTCGACCTCCGGCGGCGGGGGGACGTCGGTCTCGCTGATCCAGGCCACGACAGGACGGCTGCCCGGATCGTGGGGCGGGCTCAGCATCATCACCCACGGCCCCTGAGGCGGCTCGGCGGCCGGTTGGGCGAACGTGGGAGCTGGGGCGACAAGGGCGAGGGCGAGGAACGCCGGACCGAATACTCTCACGGGCGCTCCTCGCGTCGAGACTCACGACTTGCGGCGGACCGCCGCGTCGAGGCTCCAGGGACCGGGTCCCGAGAAGATCAGGTAGAAGAAGACGAAGCAATACAGGATGGCCGCGTCGCCCCCGTTGAGGGTCGGATACAGGTTTCCAGGCGCGTGGAACTGCCAGTAGGCCACAGCCATGGTGCCCGACGCCAGGAAGGCCGCGGGGCGAGTGAACAGGCCTAGCAGGATCAGCAGGCCGGTGACGATCTCGATCCAGCCGCCGATCCACATCTGGGTGAGGGCGTCCGGCGCGGGGCCTTCGCGGGCGGGGAAGCTAAACAGCTTCTGGGTCCCGTGCAGGGTCAGAAGGAGGCCCGAGACGGCGCGCAGGACGCTGAGGACGCGGGGCGCGTGCGCCCCGAGACTGGCTGAATAGGACATGACAAGCTCTCTGTCCGGCCGCGAAAACCGCAACCGGTTCTGCGACAGATGTAGAGCTTGGCTTTAGGGGCGCAAGGTCTAGGCCGCGCGCGCGTCGCTTTCCGCCATCCGCTGGATCGAGACGTAGTCGGTCTTGCCCGTGCCCAGGACGGGCACTTCCGGCACCCGCATGATCTTCTTGGGCACGGCCAGTTCCGGCGCGCCGTGGTCCTTGGCCCAGGCCGCGAGGCGGGCGACGTCGGCGTCCGTCCGGTCGGTGACCAGCACCAGGCGTTCCCCTTTGCGGGTGTCCGGCACGGCGACCACGGCGTGGCGCGACTCCGGCCAGACGGCGCTGGCCAGGCCCTCGACCGCGGTCAGGGAGACCATCTCGCCGCCGATCTTGGCGAAGCGCTTGGCCCGGCCGAGGATGGCGACGTAGTCGTCCTCGTCCACGTCCACGATGTCGCCCGTGTCATGCCAGCCGCCTTCCAGCGGCTCGACCGTCTCGGGATCGTCCGGCGACAGATAGCCGGCCATGACGTTGGGCCCGCGCAGATACAGACGGCCGCCTTCGGGAATGCCCGGCACCGGCTCGACCCGCCATTCCATGCCCGGCAGCATCTGGCCGACCGTGCCGGGCCGGTTGCGGTCCGGATGGTTCACCGCGACCACGGGCGCGGCCTCGGTCGCGCCGTAGCCTTCCAGAAGCTTCAGGCCGCGGAACTTGGTGTTGAACAGGTGGTAGGTCTCGTCGCGCACCTTCTCGGCGCCGGCGACGACGAACTCCAGCGTGCGGAAGTCGTCCGGCCCGGCCACGCGCGCCCACTGGTTCAGGAAGGTGTCTGTGGCGAAGACGATAGAGGCCTTCACCTCGGGCAGCAGCTCGACGATCTGCTTGGCGTGAAGGGGGGAGGGGTACTGGAACGCCTTCATCCCCGTCAGCATGGGCAGCAGCACCCCGCCGGTCAGGCCGAAGCAGTGGAACGTCGGCAGCGGGTTGAACACGACCCAGTTCGGATTCAGGTCGATGTGCTGGGCCACCTGGGCGCAGTTGGCCACCAGGTTCGACTGGCTGAGGAACACGCCCTTGGGCGCACCGAAGCTGCCTGAGGTGAACAGGATGACGCCCGCGTCGTCCGGCTTGACCGGCGTGCGAAACTGCTTGGGGAACAGGCCGGCCATCAGGCCGAAGACCTTGTCGCCCAGGCCGATCGTCTTGCGCACGTCGTCCAGCCAGACGACTTCGGCGACCGTCTCGATGGCGTCGGTCAGGTCCTCGAGCTTGGCCTGGTCGACGAAGCGCTTGGCCGAGAGCACCTTGTTCACGCCCGCGGCCTTGATGGCCGCCTTCACGTTGCGGGCGCCCGAGGTGAAGTTCAGCATCACCGGCGTGCGGCCAAACGCGTGCAGGCCGTAGAAGGTCACGCACACGCCCGCGCTGGACGGCAGCAGCACGCCGACCCGTTCGCCGGGTTCGGTCATGGCGGCGATCTTGCGCCCGAGCACGAAGGCGGCCCGGATCAGGCCGGTGTAGGTCAGGGGCTTCCTGTCCTGGTCCTCGAGGATTTCCTTGTCCCCGAAACGGTCCCGCGCCTCGATCAGGGCGTCGAAAACCGCCTTGTCCCCCTCCCGCGCAGCAAATTCACGCGGCAAGCGCATCCTCCTTGGGGGACCGGTCCGGCCCCTCTCTGTTGCGTCGGCAACCTAGACAGCGCGCGGGCCGATGAAAAGATGCGTTACGTGGCGTGAAGACGGGACGGGCCGACCTCGACCGGCGCGTCCTTCCGGCCGCCCCATTCGGCCCAGGAGCCATCGTAGATGGCCGTGTCCCACTTGCCGAGGCGGGCGGCGGCGAGCGCCAGGATCGCGGCGGTGAGGCCCGAGCCGCAGCTGGTGGTGAGCGGCCGTTCCAGGGACACGCCCGCGTCGTCCAGCGCCCGGCGAAGATCATCGGGGGCCTTCAACGTCCCGCCGTCGCTGAGCACCTCTGGGAAGGGCAGGTTCAGAGATCCGGGCATTCGGCCCGATCTCAGGCCCGACCTCGGCTCGGGGGCCTCGCCGCGGAAGCGGGCCGCCGAGCGGGCGTCCAGCACCTGGCCGCCGATGGCCAGTTCAGCCTGGACCGTCTTGAAGTCACGAACCAACTCCGGCCGGAAGCCGGCGACGAAGCGGCAGGGTTCTGGCGGCGCGACCGGGCCGCTCTCGACCGGCCGGCCTTCCGCCCGCCACCTGGGCAGGCCGCCGTCAAGCACCCGCACCCGGTCGTGGCCGAACACCCGAAAGGTCCACCACACCCGCGGCGAGGACCGCACGCCCGCCTGGTCATAGACGACCACCAGATCGTCATTGCCGATCCCCATGGCCCCGACGGCCTCGGCGAAGGCCTGCGGGCTGGGCAGCATGTGGGGCAGGGCACTGGCCGTGTCCGCCACCGCGTCGATGTCGAAGAAGCGCGCGCCGGGAATGCGGGCGGCCTCGAACGGTCCGTGGGCGTCCGAGCCGTCGAGGTTCCAGGTGCAGTCGAGCAGGCGGAGGTCGGGCCCGCCCAGGCGAGCCTGCAGGTCGGTCGTGGAAATGAGGGGTTCGGACATGCGCCGTCACCTTGCGTGTCTTGCCTTCGCGCGCGCAAGGGACGACATAGCGCGCAAATGGCCACCCTGATCGACACCGTATCGTTCCGGCACCCGGAAAAGCGCAATCGGCCGGACGCGCCGGTGCTGCGCAAGCCCGACTGGCTGCGCGTGCGCGCGCCGGGCTCGGGCCAGTACAACGCCACCAAGGCGATCGTGAAGGAGAAGGGCCTTCACACCGTCTGCGAAGAGGCGGCCTGTCCGAACATCGGCGAGTGCTGGAGCCAGAAGCACGCCACGCTCATGATCATGGGCGACACCTGCACGCGCGCCTGCGCCTTCTGCAACGTCAAGACCGGCCTGCCCGCCGCGCTCGATCCGGAAGAGCCGTTCAAGGTCGGGCTGGCGGTCCAGCAGATGGGCCTGAACCACGTCGTCATCACCTCGGTCGACCGCGACGACCTCGCCGACGGCGGCGCCGAACACTTCGCCGAGGTGATCCGCCAGATCCGCGCCCAGGCGCCGGGGACAACCATCGAGATCCTTACGCCCGACTTCCTCAGGAAGGACGGCGCGGCCGAAGTCGTCATCGACGCCAAGCCCGACGTCTTCAACCACAACCTGGAGACGGTGCCGCGGCTCTATCTCAAGATCCGGCCCGGCGCCCGCTACTTCCACTCCCTGCGCCTGCTGCAGATGGTGAAGGAGCGCGACCCCACCCAGTTCACCAAGTCCGGCGTCATGGTCGGGCTGGGCGAGACCAAGGAAGAGGTCATGCAGGTGATGGACGACATGCGCTCGGCCGGCGTCGACTTCATCACCATCGGCCAGTACCTGGCGCCCACCCGCAAGCACGCCCCCATCGACCGCTTCGTCGAGCCGGACGAGTTCAAGGCCTATGAGGCCATTGCGCGCGCCAAGGGCTTCCTGATGGTGTCGTCTAGCCCGCTGACCCGCAGCTCGCACCACGCCGGCGAGGACTTCGCCCGACTGAAGGCGGCGCGTGAGGCGCAGGCCGCCCGCTAGCGACTTGGCTACCCACCGCGTCACCCACGTCCTGCCCTATACGCCCGACCAGCTGTTCGCCCTGGTCGGGGAGGTGCGGGCCTATCCCGAGTTCGTCCCCTGGATCTCGTCCATGCGGGTCTGGAACGAGCGCGAGGAGGCGCCCGGCGTGACCATGCTGGACGCCGAGGCCCAGGTGGGCTTCGCCTTCGTGCGCGAGCGGTTCGCCACGACCGTCCGGCGTGACGCCAACGCCAGGGTGATCGAGGTGCGGTTGATCCGCGGGCCGTTCCGGCACCTGACGAACCGCTGGAGTTTCCGGCCGCATCCTACGGGAACGGAAATCGAATTCTTCATCGACTTCGAGTTCAAGTCGAGGATCCTCGACCGGCTTCTGCATAGCCAGTTCGACCGAGCCGAGGCGCGGCTGATCCACTGCTTCGAGGCGCGGGCGGCCAAGCTGTACGGCCCGGCGGCGTGAGCTTCGACTTCGACGCGACGGTGGTGGGCGCCGGCGCGGTCGGTCTGGCCTGCGGCCGGGCGCTGGCGAAGCGGGGCCTCAGCGTGCTCGTGCTGGAGGCCGAAGGCGCGATCGGCCAGGGCGTGTCGTCGCGCAACTCCGAGGTCATTCACGGCGGCCTCTACTATCCCACCGGCTCGCTGAAGGCGCGGCTGTGCGTGCACGGGCGTCGGGCGCTCTACGCCTTCCTCGACAGCCACAAGGTCGACTACCGCCGCTGCGGCAAGCTGGTGGTGGCGACCGAGGAAGCCGAGGTCCCGCTGATCGAGGCCATCTTCCAGCAGGCCTGCGCCAATGAGGTCGAGAATCTCGAACACCTGACCGGAGCCCAGGCGCGGACGCTGGAGCCCGGGTTGAACGCCCATGCGGCCATCCTGTCGCCCGAGAGCGGCGTGTTCGACAGCCACGGCTACATGCTGGCCCTGCAGGGCGAGATCGAGGATGCGGGCGGCTCCGTCGTGGTCTCCACCCCGTTCGAGCGGGCCGAACCTCTGCCGGGCGGCGGCTTTCGCGTCACCGCTGGCGGGGAGGCGGGCGCCAGCCTGACCACGCGCCTGCTGGTGACGGCGCCGGGCTTGAAGGCCCAGGACGCGGCCGCGCGCATCGAGGGCTATCCTGCGGACCGTATCTCGGCCGGTCACTATGGCAAGGGCGTCTATTTCCGGCTGGCGGGCAAGGCGCCGTTCGAGCGGCTGGTCTATCCGCCCCCGATCCCCGGCGCTCTGGGCACCCACTACCGCAAGGACCTGGGCGGCCAGGCCGTGTTCGGCCCGGACCTCGCCTACGTCGATGAGGAAGACTATTCGGTCGGCCCCGAGAAGCTGGCCGAGTTCGAGCGTTACATCCGCCGCTTCTGGCCGGGCCTGCCCGAGGGCGCTCTGACGCCCGACTACGCCGGCATCCGGCCCAAGCTGCACGGCCCCGGCGAGGCGCAGCCGGACTTCCAGATCCACGGCGCCGAGGCCCACGGGATCGAAGGCCTGGTCGCCCTGTTCGGCATCGAAAGCCCGGGCCTGACCAGTTCGCTGGCCATCGGCGAGGAGGTGGCGCGGATGCTGGACGCTTAGCTCGCCGCCTCGATCAGCAGCTGCAGCCCGAACCGCACCGCCTCCAACCGCACCTGATCGCGGCCGAGGTCGCCGAAGCGCTTCTCGTGGTGAACCACCGAGCCGTCCCTCAGAGCCAGGCCGAAGTGGACGAGCCCGACCGGCTTGCCCTCCGACCCGCCGCCAGGGCCCGCGACGCCGGTGACGCCGATGCCGATGTCCGCGCCGGCCTTCTCCTTGGCGCCCGCCGCCATGGCGCGTGCGACCTCGGGCGAGACGGCGCCGTGCTCGTCCAGCAGCGCCTTGTCGACGCCCAGCAGCACCACCTTGGCGGCGTTCGAATAGGTGATGAAACCTCGGTCGAAGACCTCGGACGTGCCCGGCGCGCAGGTGAGCGCCGCGCCCAGCAGGCCGCCGGTGCAGCTCTCGGCCGTGGTGACCCACAGGTCGCGCGCGCGGCAGGCCTTCAGCAGGCGATCGGCGGCGTCTTCGATATCGGCGGGGAACATGCGAGCCTGTCTCCGGCGGGCTTGAGTCGGGGAAGCGAACGTCGGGACCGCCGTCCTTGTTTCCGTTCGGCCCGAAGGCATCTGAATGACCGACGTCACGGCGTCTCCGCAAGCGTTCCGGCCGTCTGCGACGGGCTGGATGTTCGCCCTGGCCATTTTCTCGAGCGCGGCGCTCGTTTTCGCGGTCCAGCCGATGATGGGCCGGCTGATCACCCCGACGCTGGGCGGATCGCCGTCGGTCTGGAACACCTCGATGGTGTTCTTCCAGGCGGCGCTGCTGGTCGGCTACGGCTACGCGCACCTGCTGCAGCGGGTCGGGTCGATCCGGCTGCAGGTCGGGATTCACCTGGGCCTATTGCTGCTGGCGCTGCTGTCCTTCTGGCCGCTCCGGGTCAATGAGATGCTGGGCGCGCCGGACACGGCCTCGCCCATTCCGTGGCTGATCGGCACCCTGGCGCTGTCGGTGGGCGCGCCGTTCGCGGTGCTGTCGGCGACCGCTCCGCTGCTGCAGGCCTGGTTCGCCCGGGTGCGGCAGGGGACGGAGGAGGGCCAGAACCCCTACGTCCTTTACGCCGCCTCGAACCTCGGCAGCTTCGCGGCCCTGATCGCCTATCCGGTTCTGATCGAGCCGCTGCTCGGCCTGTCGGCCCAGACGGTCACCTGGTCGGCGGGGTACGGCGCCTTCATTCTGATGATCGTGGCCCTGGCCTATGTGGTCTGGAAGAGTGGCGTGACCCAGGTCGAGCTCGCGCCCCTGCCGCAGAGCGCGCCGATCACCTGGAAAGAGCGGGCGATCTGGATCCTGATCGCCGCGGCCCCCTCCAGCCTGATGCTGGGCGTGACGACCCACCTGTCGGTGGACGTGGCCTCGGCGCCCTTCCTGTGGGTCGTGCCGCTGGCGCTTTATCTGCTGACCTTCGTCATCGCCTTCCAGGCCCGGCCGGCCATCCCGCTGGAAGTCACCTTGATGGTCCAGGCGGCCACCGCCGCGGCCTGCACCGCGCTCCTGCCGGCGGCGAACGGCGAATGGCTGATGCTGTTCGGCATCCACCTGACGACCTTCTTCTTTTCGGCCCTGATGTGTCACCAGATCCTGGCCAGCCGCAGGCCCGCCCCGGATCGGCTCACGGAGTTTTACCTACTGCTGTCGCTGGGCGGCGTGCTCGGCGGGGCGTTCAACGCCCTGGTCGCGCCGGTGATCTTCGACCTGGTGATCGAGTACCCGATGGTGCTCTGCCTCGTCGCGCTCGCCCGGCCCTGGTCGAAGACAGGCACGAAGCCGGGCGAATGGGCCATCTTCGCGGTCATCCCGATCCTGTGCCTGATCCCGCCGATCCTGTTCGGCTGGCTGGAGAGCGACGGCCGTCCGCACACCATGGGCTTCAGCTACGACCAGGGCCGGATCGTCTCGCATCTGGTCCTCGGCACGGCGGCCATCTGCGCCTTCTTGATCCGGGACAAGGTGCGCATCTTCTTCCTGGCGCTTGTGATGATCGCGGTGTCCGCTCACCAGGTGGCGCTCCGCTACGACTGGGTGGAGAGCGACCGCAGCTTCTTCGGCGTCCTGCGCATCGGCGAGGAGACCTATCCCGAGGTCGGGACCGTCCGCATCCTGATGCACGGCACGACCCTGCATGGGGCCCAGTCCCAGTCGCCCGCCTACGCCTGCCGGCCGACCCTCTACTATGCCGACACCACGCCCATCGGACAGGCGGCGGTGGCCATCCAGAACCGCACGCCGGGCGCCAACATCGGCGTCGTCGGCCTGGGGTCCGGAGCCATGGCCGCCTACAAGCGCGAAAGCGACACTCTGACCTTCTTCGAGATCGACCCGATGGTCGACCGCTGGGCCCGCGACCCGGCGCGCTTCAGCTTCATCAGCGATTGCGCCTCGGGCCCGGTGCGGACGGTGCTGGGCGACGCCCGCCTGACCCTCAGGGACGAGCCTGCGAACAGCTATGACCTCCTGATCATCGACGCCTTCTCGTCCGACGCGGTGCCGACCCACCTGCTGACGGTCG
>CAMPGL010000035.1 GCA_946885435.1 uncultured Brevundimonas sp.
CGCGCGACCACGATCTGCACGCCCGCCGGATTGTCCGACAGCTCCTTGGCCAGGTCATCGGCGGTCGCGACGTCGGTCGTATTGACCCGCACCACCACATCTCCGGCCGTCAGTCCCGCCTGGGCCGCGACCGACCCCGGCTCCACATAGGTGACCAGCACGCCGGTGACCCCTTCGGGCACGCGGTCGGTCGGTCGCAGGTCGCGGAAGCCCGCGCCATAGGCGCGCCCTTCCGAGCCGGTGGTGGCGACCTGCGCCGCCTGGGGCTCCTCGACCAGCAGGGTGGTCTCCAGCTGTTCGGCGGCGCGCAGATAGACGATGTCCAGCCGGCTGCCCGGCTCGGCGATCCCGACGGTGGAGGTCACGCCGCCCGAACCTTCGACCACCCGCCCCTGGATGCGGATGATGACGTCGTTGCGGCGCAGACCCGCCCGCTCGGCCGGAGAGCCCGGCACCACGTCCTCGACCACCGCGCCGCGCACGATGGGCGTGCCCAGCTCGCGCGCCCGCTCAGGCGTCAGCGAGCCGAGGGTGGCCCCGATGCGCCCACGCCGGACCTCGCCGCCGTCCCTCAGCTGGGCCGCCACCGCCAGTAGGATGCGCGACGGCACCGCGAACGCCACGCCGTCGTTGCCGCCGCCGACGCTGCCGGACAGGATCGCGGTGTTGATGCCGATCAGCCTCCCGGCGCTGTCCAGCAGCGGCCCGCCGGAGTTGCCCGAGTTCACCGCCGCGTCGGTCTGGATGTAGTCCTCAATGGCGTCGCCCATGCCCGAGCGGCCCAGGCCCGACACCACGCCCATGGTCAGGGTCTGGTCCAGCCCCAGCGGATGGCCGACCGCGAACACCAGGTCGCCGGTGCGGATGGTGTCGGAATCGACGATCTCCACCTGGCTCAGCCGCGGCGCGTCGATCCGCAGGACCGCGATGTCGGTCGCATCGTCGGCGCCCAGCAGCTCGGCGTCGAAGGAGCGCCCGTCGGTCAGGTCGACGCGGTAGGTGTTGCCGCCCTCGATGACATGCTGGTTGGTGACCACGATGCCGCCGGCGGCGTCGATGATGACGCCCGATCCCCCCGAAATCTCGCGCGGCGTGGACGTCCCCGTCGTCGGCCCGGTGGAGCGGCTGAGCGTCGTCACGCGCACCACGGCAGGCAGGGAGCGCTCGATCTGGGCGGCGAAGCTGAACACGCCACGCTCGGCGTCATAGGGCAGGGGGAAGGCCGGGGTCTCCTGCGCCATTGCAGGCGCCGCCGCCATCACCAGGGCCGCCAGGCCGGCCCCGAACTTCGCCATCCGCATCGTCATACCCTTATGGTCACCCGCGAGCCGCCTGGCCCGCTGTCGATCTCGATATCGCCGCCGTGACGCCGCACTATGGCGCGCACGAAGTCCAGCCCCATGCGGTGGCTGTCGGGACGTTCCGACGCGTCCTGCGCCTCGGTCGCCGCCATCCCGGGCCCCTCGTCGATCACCGTCACCCTCGCCGTCTCGCCATCGCTCGCCGCCGTGATGCGGACCAGCGCCCCATCGGGGGAGTACTTCACCGCGTTGTCCACCAGATTCGCCACCGCGCGCTGCAGCAGGCTGGCCACGCCGAGCGCGGGCGCCGGCGCCAGATCGGTCTCGATGCGGATGCCGCGGGCCTCCGCGACCGGCTCGTAGAGTTCAGCCGCCGCGGCGCAGACCTGGTCCAGCCGGACCTCCTCGAAGGCCCAGGCCTCGCTGTCCCTGAGCGAGAGGGACTCGTTCATCACCTGGGTCAGGTATCTCAGGTCCGCACGGGCCTGGTGGATCAGCTGGACGTCGCCCGTGTCATCGAACTGGTCGAGCCGCGCCCGCGCCCTGGCCAGGGGCGTTCGGAAGTCGTGCGCGAGCTGGTCGGAGGTGTCGCGCAGCCACACCAGCAGTTCCTGCAGGCGGCCCAGGGTGACGTTCACCTGGGTGGTCAGGCGGCGCAGGTCGCCGGTCATCTCCTCGACGGGGATCGGCGGTAGAAACTCGCCACGGCCGGCCTGCTCCAGGCTGGCGTTCAGCCGGCTCACGCCCGACAGCATCCGCCCCCGCGCCCAGGCGGCGGTCGCCAGCCCAAAGGCCAGCAGCAGCACCCCCATGCCAGCGACAGCGAAGGCGGCGGCGCCCCAGGCCTGGCCGGTCCGCTCCACCATGCGCGCGACGATGACCTCCATCGGCCCGGCCACGTCGCGCACCGCAACCACCTCCACGGCCCTGTCGGCGCAGACCGACCCGCGCGGCAGGCGAAGCAGATAGACGTTGGGACCCAGGTCCTCGAGCGGCTCGGCCCGCGCGCTCGCCAGCGCCTCGGCGCCCGCCGTCGCGCCGTCCGGCCCGCCGACCCAGCGCAGCCCCATGTTTGGCTGGCGGCCCGCGCAGGCCTCCTCGATGCTCGTGGTCACGCCCGGCCGGGTCTGAAAGACGGTCAGCCAGCTGGCGATATAGTCCGCGTCGGTCGGGGCGGCGGCCGACATAATGTCCATCTTGGACAGCAGGGCC
Organism: uncultured Brevundimonas sp.; assembly: GCA_946885435.1. Next base: position 2,514 of record CAMPGL010000035.1, read on the forward strand.
CCGTAGTCCCTTAGCGCCGCCAGGGCCGCGCGCTGCCGCTGCTCGGATCGCACCGCCTGGTGCGTCACCGCCAGCGAGGCCGACAGGGACGCGGCCGCCAGCAGGGTCACGAACGCGGCGAGCCACGCCCCCGAGACGGCCGGAAGCCTCACGCCTCGCTGTCCAGCACCCGGAACACCAGGCTCTGGCTGCGCGCCGAGACGATCAGCGGATGCAGGCTGTCCGGCAGCTCCGGGCACTGCTCCTTCAGCCGCCGCCGCAGCGCCGAGATGCGGGCGTCGATGATGTTGACGTAGTTGTCGGGCAGGAATTTCCACTCCACCCAGCAGCGGTCCCACAGCATCGACTTGGTCACCGGCTGGCCGCGCGCGCCCATCAGCTCGCCGACGATGGCGAACTCCAGCGGAGACAGGTCCAGCGTGCGCGGCTCCCCGCCGCGCGGCGTGAAGGTCAGGGTCCGCGCGCCCTGCGACAACTTCAGTGGTCCGTTGACCAGGTCGCCGTTGCGCCGGTCGTCGCCCTCGCGCCGCGCCGCCCGCCGCAGCTGGGCCGCGACCCGGGCCAGCAGCTCCTCGTCGCCGACCGGCTTGGACAGATAGTCGTCGGCCCCGGCGATCAGCCCCTCGACCCGCTGCCGCTCGCCGCCCAGCGCCGTCAGGAACAGGGCCGGCGCCTCCGCCGACGGGCCCCCGCCATCGCGAATGGCCGTGAGCGCGCTCAGCCCGTCCATGCCGAGCGTGATCCGATCCAGGATCAGGATGTCGTAGCCGTGCTCACCCGCCGCCGCGACGGCGTCCTCGCCGGCCGTGACGTGATCGACGCGCTCAAAGCCCGCCCGGGTCAGCTTGCCCATGACGTGCTCGGCCAGCGCCCCGTCGTCCTCCAGCACCAGCGCCGAGCGCCGCTCAAACAGGCTCGTCAGCGCCGCGAACGGATCGGCCTCCCCCGCCATGTCCCTGTTCCCCCAGTCGTCCTCGGACCCAGGCATAAGCCGCTCCCGTCAAAGCTCAAAGGGGGCCTGAGCCCAGATCGGTCGGCAGCCCCGGCGGGCGGCGCTCCGCCGCCTCGGCGGTCAGCGGCAGCGCCAGGTGCCTTACGCCCCGTCCCGGCCTCAGCAGGCGCAGCACCGCCAGCTCCCGGTCGCCGGACAGGGCCGCGTCGGCCGCGGCGGCGCTGGCCACCGGCCGGCCGTCCACGGCGAGCAGCAGATCGCCGCGCCGCACGCCGTAGTCGGCCGCCAGCGACCCGTCGGCGACCTCGTTGATCAGCACGCCTTCGCCGGATTCGACCGAGGCGAACCTCAGGCCCGCGCCGTCCCGCCGGCGATCGCGCGTGCTCAGGGCGTCCTGCGCCAGGCGACCGCGCAAGGGAGCGGTGGCGTCCGGGCGACCCAGTTCGACGCTCAGCGGCCTCACCTGGGCGCCCGTCGCGACCTCGAGGTGAAGCTGCTCGCCGCGGCTCAGGGCCATCAGGGCGGCGTACAGGTCGCGCGGATAGCGCAGAGGCGATCCCGCCGCGGTCAGGATCACGTCGCCGGACCGGATGCCCGCCGCTTCGGCGGCCGAGCCGGGCGTCACCTCGTCGATCAGCAGCCCCTGCCGGGCGTCCACGCCCAGCGTGGTCAGAATCCCCGCGTCCGCGCCCCTCACCACCAGCCCCAGCCCGCCGCGTGACAGGCCGCCTTCGCGCACCAGGGCGTCCGCGACCTCGGCGACCAGTTCGATCGGGATCGCCAGGCCGATGCCGATGTCGAACAGGGTCTCGGCCGGCGTCGCCGTGTTCATGCCCACGACCCGCCCCTCGGCGTCGATCAGGGGGCCGCCGGAGCTGCCGGGATTGATGGCCGCGTCGTGCTGGATGAAGTCCACCGGCCAGGCCGGGTCGTAGGCGCGGCCCAGACCCGAGACGATCCCCTCGGTGACGCTGAACGGAAAGGCGATCGGGCTGCCGATGGCGTAGACGCGCTCGCCGGACCTCAGGGCCTCGCCGTCGCCCGCGGCCAGGGGAGGCGCGAAGGCGCCGCCGGCCGGCGCGATCAGGGCGATGTCGGTCAGGGCGTCGCGCCCCACGACCCGGCCGGCGCGCCGCCCCCCGTCGGGCGACACGAGGATGACGGTGGGGGCCTCGCCGACCACATGCGCATTGGTCGCCACATGGCCCGCCGCGTCGAGCACGAAGCCGGAGCCCAGGCCGCGCGTCAGGCCGCTGTCGTCGCCGCCCTGGCTCCAGGCGGGCTCGATGCGCACCACCGAGCCCAGGGCCTCGGCCACCGCCTCGACCGGCTGCGCCCGGGCCGACAGGGGCGCGGCGCAGGCGATCAGACATAGGATGAGACGAAAGGCGCGCAAACCGACGAGCTCCAGCTTCGCGCAACCTAGGCCGTCGGTGGATCGTTGACCGCTGACCGTATCTGACCGGACGCGGCCTGCCTTGGCCTTGCCGCTCGCGCGCCCTAATCTCACCTTGAGCGCGACGAACCGTCCGGAACCTTCGCCGCTGGGAGCGCATACCGACCATGGCAGTCATCACCCTCGTGGACGACGACGAGAACATCGTGGAGTCCGTCAAGCTGGCGCTGGAAAGCCACGGCCACACGGTCCGCGCCTTCCACGACGGCGCCTCGGGTCTCGAGGCCCTGGAGTCCGACCCGCCGGACCTGGCCATCCTCGACGTGAAGATGCCGCGCATGGACGGCATGGAGGTGCTGCGCCGCCTGCGCCAGACCCAGGACACGCCGGTCATCATCCTGACCTCCAAGGACGAGGAGATCGACGAGATCCTCGGCTTCAACCTCGGCGCCGACGACTACATGACCAAGCCGTTCAGCCAGCGGCTGCTGATCGAGCGGATCAAGGCCATCCTGCGCCGCGCCGGCGTCGAATCCGGCGAGATCGACACCTCCGAGAACGCCGGCAAGTCGCTCAAGCGCGGCAAGCTGGCCATGGACCCGGCCCGCCACGAATGCACCTGGGACGGCAAGCCGGTGCGCCTGACCGTCACCGAGTTCCTGCTGCTCCAGGCCCTGGCCCAGCGGCCCGGCTTCGTGAAGAGCCGCGACAACCTGATGGACGCCGCCTACGACGACCAGGTCTATGTCGACGACCGCACCATCGACAGCCACATCAAGCGCATGCGCAAGAAGTTCCGGGTCGTCGATCCGGAGTTCGACGCCATCGAGACGCTGTACGGGGTGGGCTACCGCTATCGTGAGTGACGAAGGCGAGCCGCGGGCGCGCCGCGCCGGCTGGCGCATTCCCTGGCAGGTGATGCCCGGCTCGCGCCTGGCGCGGCTCATCCTGTTCCTGAACCTCGTCACCCTGGCCGTCCTGCTGGCCGGGATGTTCGGCCTGAACGAATGGCGCCGCGGCCTCGTCGACGCCCGCATCCAGTACCTGAACGCCCAGGCGCAGCTGGTGGCCTCGGTCCTCTACGAGGTCGGCGGCACCCAGGGAGAGCCCTACCCGGCGCTCGATCCCATCCTTTCGGCCCAGTTCCTGCGGACCGAGCTGATCCCGGAAGGCCAGCGCGCGCGCATCTTCAACATCGAGGGCGAGCTCGTAGCGGACAGCTACCTCGTCTCGGACGCCGTGCTGGTCGAAGAGTTGCCGCCGGCGCGCCCAGCCGGCTCGCCTCAGCCGGCGGAAGACGAGGCCGGCAGCGACCGCGCGCTCGTCGCGGCCCGCAACGACCTGGCCGCCGAGGTCGAGGCGGCGCTCACCGGCGCCGATCAGTCCGGCATCCGCACCAACGAGGTCGGCGATCGCGTGGTGTCCATCTCCGTGCCCCTGCGCCACGTCGAGACGGTGGTCGGGGTGCTGACGCTCGAGGCCAACGACTTCTCGGAGATCGTCAACGACCAGCGCCGGGCCATGGTCCCCTTCGCGCTGGTGGCCTTCATCGTCAGCCTGCTGACGGCGCTGATGCTCTATCTGCTGATCGTGCGCCCCGTGCTCAGGCTGGCGCGCGCCGCTGACCAGGTCCGCCTCCAGCGCGCCCGCGCCATCTCCCTGCCGGACCTGCAGCAGCGCAAGGACGAGATCGGCGATCTCGCCCGCGCGCTTGAGACCATGACCGAGGCCCTGTCCGACCGGATGGTGGCGATCGAACGCTTCGCCGCCGACGTGGCCCACGAGATCAAGAACCCGCTGACCTCCATCCGCTCGGCCGTCGAGACCCTGGGCCTGGTCAGGACCGACGCCGACCGGGAGCGGCTGACGCGCCTGCTGCAGCGCGACGTCTTCCGCCTCGACCGGCTGATCACCGACATCTCCAACGCCTCGCGCCTGGACGCCGAACTGTCGCGAGACCCGCCCCGTCCGGTGGCGCTCGATCGCCTCGTGGCGGACGTGGTCAGCCTCTACGACGACGACGGGGCGCCGGTCCGGCTGTCGGCGCCGCCGGGCGAGTCCTTCGGCGTTCTCGGCCGGGAGGGTCCGCTCGGCCAGGTCATCCGCAACCTCGTCGACAACGCCCGTTCCTTCAGTCCGCCAGGCGGCACGGTGCGGCTGTCCCTGGCTCGCGAGTCCGGCGCCAGTCTGCCGGTCGTCCTGAAGGTCGAGGACGATGGCCCCGGCATCCCGGAGGAGAACCTGGAGACGGTCTTCCAGCGCTTCTACACCTCCCGTCCCCAGGGCGCGGCCTTCGGCTCCAACTCGGGCCTCGGCCTGTCCATCGTGCGCCAGATCGTCGAGGCGCACGGCGGGGAGGTCCGGGCCGAAAACCGGCGCAGCGCCGACGGGGCCGTCACCGGGGCCTGCTTCACCGTCCGTCTGCCGGGCGTCTGATGCGCCTGCACGCCACAGCCGTCGCCCGCGCCACGTCCGCCGGGTGGCGCGCGGCGCTGCTGCGCGGCCCCTCCAGCGCCGGCAAGAGCGACCTGGCGCTGCGCCTGATCGGTCAGGGCTGGCGGCTCGTCGGGGACGACTACATCGAGGCCTGGCGCTCGGGCGGCCGTCTTTACGTCAGCGCTTCCGAGCCCATCGCCGGCCTGATGGAGGTCCGTCACCTCGGCGTGCTCGGCCAGCCTCCGCTGCCGAGCGCCCGGGCGGTCCTGCTGGTCGACTGCGTCCGTGACGCCGAGCGCCTGCCGGAGCCGGCGCGCGAAGCCGTGGAGGGCGTCGCCCTGCCCCGATTTGAGCTGGTGGCGCTCGAACCGTCGGCCCCGGCCAAGGTCGAGCTCGCCCTCGCGCGGCTCCCCGCCTGAGCCGCGACGTGCGGTCGCGCTTGGCCCCCCGCAAGCTTTGGCCTATGGAACGGCCTTTCGACCGACAGGGCGGCGCTTTCGCCCTGCCGCGGGGGCCAGCAGAGGTTTCTTCAAGGGCATGATCGGTCTCGTGATCGTCACCCACGGCGGGCTGGCGACGGAATTCCTTTCGGCGCTGGAACACGTGGTCGGGCCCCAGCGGGGCGTGGCCGCGATTTGCATCGGGCCGGACGACAACATGGAACGCCGGCGCCAGGACATCGTCGACGCGGCCGCGGCCGTGAATGACGGCGACGGCGTCATCCTGCTCACGGACATGTTCGGCGGCACGCCCTCGAACCTCGCCATCTCGGTGATGGAGCAGACCGGCGCCGAGGTGATCGCCGGGCTGAACCTGCCCATGCTCATCAAGCTGACCAGCGTGCGCCAGCGCGAAGGGCTCGAGGCCTCGGTGGCGCACGCGCAGGACGCCGGCCGCAAATACATCTCGGTCGCCTCCTACGTGCTCGCGGGGGATAAGTGAGCGCAGGGCCTCGCACGGTCGAGGTCTGCAACGCGCGCGGCCTGCACGCCCGCGCCTCGGCCAAGCTGGTCAAGGCGGTCCAGCCCTTTGACGCCGAGGTCAGGGTCGGCCGCGACGGCCAGTCGGTCGACGCCCGCTCCATCATGGGGCTGCTGATGCTGGGCGCCGGCCAGGGCTCGACCCTCGAACTCACCGCCGAGGGCCCCGACGCCGAGGCCGCGCTGGACGCCGTCGTGGCCCTGGTCGAGGCCCGCTTCGACGAAGAAGCCTGACGCCGCCCCATTGACGGACCGGCGGTGCTGGAACACCGTTCAGGTCCGCCGGAGGGGTCGCCGATGTTCCGCAGCCTGATCGTGATCGCCGCGCTCGCCCTTGCGGGCGTCGCCCAGGCCCAGTCGATGCACACGCCCGCGCCCGGCTCGGCCGAGCGTCGCGCCATCCTCGACGCCATGCGCCCGGCGGTCGAGGCCGACCTGGGCGCGCCGGTCGAGTTCGTGGTCGAGGAGATGCGGGTCTCGGGGACCTGGGCCTTTGTTCACGCCGAGCCGCAGCGGCCCGGCGGCGGGGCCATCCCGGCGCCCCACAACGACTTTCAGGACGGCAACACCACCTATGCGGTGCTGCGGCGCCAGTCGGGCCGTTGGCGGCCGCTGATGGTAGCGGTCGGCCCCTCGGACGTGGCCTGGGTCGTCTATTGCGACGAGGCGCCGCCGGGCCTGTTCGGCCCGGTCTGCTGATGGCGGAAGCGGACTTCGCCGCGCTGGCCCGCCAGGGCATGGCCGCGCTCCGCGAGGACCGCGCGACCGAGGCGCTGGAGCTGTTCCGGCAGATCACCGGCGCCGGACGGGGCGACGCCTCGGTCTGGGTGGCCCAGGCCTACGCCTGTCGCGCGCTCGGGGACAGCCAGGGCGCCGTGGCCGCCGTCGACCAGGCCCTGCGGCTGGAATCGCGCAACTGCCGCGCCCTGTTGCTCAAGGGGGATCACTTCGCCGCCCTGCGCGACCGGCGCTCCGCCGTCACCTTCTACGCCGCCGCCATCAAACAGGCGCCCAGGGCGCCCGCGCCCGACCTGGCCGAGGCTCTGGAGCACGCGCGCTCGTTCGTGGGCGAGACCACCGGCGGCTTCGAACCCTTCTTTCGCGATCAGCTGAACCGGCGCGGGTTGCCGGCGCCCGAGGCCTCGCCACGCTTCGCCCAGTCGCTCGACCTCATGGCCGGCCGGACCCAGCTCTATCTCCAGCAGCCGCGCTTCTACTATTTCCCGGGCCTGCCCCAGATCCAGTTCGCGCCGCGCGAGGCCACGCCCTGGCTCGACCGCGTCGAGGCGGCCGCCGATGACATCCGCGACGAACTTGCGGCGGTGATGAACGCGCCCGGCGCCTTCGCCCCCTATGTCGAGATGCGCGAGAATCGCCCGAACTCGGCCCAGGCGGGCATGCTCGAAAACCCGGAGTGGTCGGCCCTCTATCTGGTCAAGGACGGCCAACACGTCGCCGAAAACGTCGCCCGCTTCCCCCGCACCCTGGCGGCGCTCGAAGGCGCTCCGCTGACCGACATCGCCGGCCGGGCGCCCAGCGTGCTCTTCTCGCGGCTGGAGCCGGGGGCCCACATCCCGCCGCACACCGGCCTGGTGAATACGCGCCTGATCTGCCACCTGCCCGTGGTCGTCCCGGACGGCTGTCGCCTGCGCGTCGGGTCGGAAACCCGCGAGTGGCGCTACGGCCAGGCCTGGGCCTTCGACGACACCATCGAGCATGAGGCCTGGAACACCTCGGACCAGACCCGCATCGTGCTCATCTTCGACGTCTGGAAGCCCGAGATCGGCGAGGTCGACCGCGAACTCATCCGCGGCCTCTTCTCCGCCATCGAGACCTACGGCGGCGGCGGCGAGGGCTTCGGCGTCTAGCGCCGCCCCTCGGCTTCCCGGTCGCTCAGACGTCTCCGCTCCCAGGGCCAGCACCCCTCGATCTCCGTCTCCAGCGAAAAGCTGAGCAGCGTCCGGATCGCGACGATCACCGCCAGGAGTCCCACGCTTGCGAAGGTGAGCGGCGCGGTGATGGTGGCGATGATGTCCGCTCCGACCAGAAGCTCCAGACCCAGGAGAATCCCGCGCCCGAGGTTGGCCCGATAGCTCGTGTAGGCATCCCCCCAGGCGCGGTCACGCAGGCCGCAGCGCACGTACCAGACGGTCGCGACAACGACGCCCCCCAGAATGACGGCCGCACCGGCGTACTCCAGCAACCTCGCAGCCGCCTCGGCGAGGGCGTGCAGGCTTTCCATTCCGGCTCAACCCGCACGCCGCGCGGCCTGTTCCGGTGCGGGCTACTCCGTCGTCGTACCGTCGAAATGCTCGTCGTCGCGTTCGGCCTCGGGCTTCGTAGCGTGCACGACGCCGTCGCGGTGCTCGGGCGGCCCGTACAGGGTGTATAGCGTCAGGCGCTCGCCGCCCGTGTTCGTCACATTGTGCCGCGCGCCGGCCGGCACGATCACCGCGTCATCCGCCTTCACGGCCGTCCGCACCCCGTCGATCAGCACCTCGCCGGTCCCGCTCTCGAAGCGGAAGAACTGGTCGTGGTCCTCATGGACCTCCTCGCCGATCTCCTCGCCCGGCTTCAGCGCCATCAGGACCAGCTGCAGGTGCTTGCCGGTGTAGACCACCCGCCGGAAATCGGTGTTGTCCTCGGTCAGCGTCTCGATATCGGCGACAAAGCCCTTCATGGCGTTCTCCTTGCGGTGGGTCTGACCACCAACGCCGCAGGCCGGCGCAGGCTGCATCCAGGCCGATATATGACCGGTTCGCACCGTCCTCGCCTTGTCGGCGACCAGGCCTGCGCTTAAGGTCTACCCAAAATTGATGAGACCGTAAGGTCCGGCGGAGGTGGGTCCGCGTGCGCGTTTTTTTCGACACTTCGGTGGGACACAGCTCCCAGCCGGACGACGGCGGCCTTGAGCTGCGCGACGAGGCGGCGGTGCGCGGCGCCGCGATCTCGGCGCTCGCCGAACTGGCCGGCGACTATCCGCGTGACCCGGGCCCCTTTCGCGTCGTCGCCCGCGCCGAGGACGGGCGCATCCTGTTTCGGGCGGAGCTTGCGCTGACCGCCGGCTAGGGCGCCCGGTACTGGAGGGCGGTGAAGAACAGCCCCTCCCGGCTCGAGACGTTCATCTTGGCGTAGAGCCGCCGCACGTGTGTCCGCACCGTCTCGACCGAGATCTCGCGCGCCTCGGCGATGTCGTCCGCCTTCAGGCCCGTCAGCAGGTCCTTGAGGATGCGCTGCTCCGCCGAAGTCAGGCTGTACTTGATCCCCAGGTCCGCCAGCGGGAAGCGCCGGATGTCCTCGGTCGTATAGATCCGCAGGCCGACGTAGTTTTCGCCCCAGGGCGAGACGAAGTGCTCGCCGCAGATGACCAGGTCGTCAGGCCCGTTATCAAGGCAGAAGACCTCGGCCACCGTGTGATGGCTCGTCTCGGCCACGAAGGCGGCGAACGGCGCATTGGCCTTCCGGTCGCGCACGACCAGCCCGCCGGTCGGACCCTCGGCGAAGCCCAGCCGCCCGTTCAGCAGTTTGGTCGCTGCCGGGTTGCACCAGACCAGGGCGCCCCCGGCCTCGAACACGGCGACGCCGATCTGATAGGCGCCGGCCCAGGCGGCCAGCAGCGCCTCGACCAGCCCCGCCCCCGACAGATTGGCCGGACGCCGGCCGCGTGCGACTCTCATGTCCAAGACCAACCCTCCGCGCGCGCCGGATGCTGCAAGGCTCCGACGATCAATGACGTGACCAGCACGAGGCTCCACACCCCGAGCACGCTCGAAAAGGCGGCCAGGCTGACGTCCGCAAAGATCACCATCGCGCCGTGGGTGACCACCATGAGCAACTGGGCCGCGGTGGCCCACAGAAGCCACGCCCGCTTGGTCGCTATGGCCGCCCACCCGAGACCCAGCAGGACCACGGCGTCCACCGCCGCGAGGGCGGGTTGAGCGTGCCCGTCGCGATCAAAGACCAGGAGGGACAGCCCCCAGCCCGCCAGGATGCCGACGCCGGCCACCTTTTCGGGCCACTGCCCCCAGACGATCGCGAACAGGCAGGCGAACAGGGTCGCCAGGGAGATGGTCAGGGTGAAGCCGTTGCTCACCAACTGCAGGATACCGTCGATCATGGATTCAGCGCACCGGCGCGCGTTCGATCCAGCCGTGAAAGGCGTCGAGCAGCAGAGAGACGCCCGGCAGCAGGATGGCGACCGCGACCGTCAGCCCGAACGCGATCGCGAGGATCATGCCGATCCTCCCCCAGGCGCTGAGACGCCTGAACCAGCTGTCGCGCGAAACGTCTTCCGGTTGTGAGTCATGGGCCGCCCCCGCGTGCTGAAACGGAGATTTCCCGAGAACGCCGTCGACTTCCAGAGACGGCGGATCGTATTCCGACTCGATAGGGGGGGTATCGCCGGCCGCGATCAGGGCCGCCTCGCGCCGGGACCGCGCGCCCAGCTTGCGCACGGCGCGATGGATGTGCAGGTCCACCGTGTGCTTCGACAGCCCCTCTTCGCGGGCGATTTCCTTGGATGTGCGATGCGCGAGCACGAGCCGGAGATAGCGGCGCTCGCGCTCGGTCAGGGCCTGGAGACGGTCGGACTCCGGCATGTCCCGAACTTTTCCCCTCTGCAATCGCGAGTTGTATTACGCGATTCGGTAACCGTCGTTTCTAACCACGTTGGTGTACAAAGGGAAACAGCGCCAAACCTATGGTTGCGTCAAAGCAGGACCGCGCGCTTCCCGGCGTACTCAACTTTGACTAGAGCGGGCCACCGCCCACTGCCGTGCGCACGCATCTGGCGCCAGCGGGACATCGGTTGCGGGTAAGAAAGCCTGGTGGAGCCGAGGGGAGTCGAACCCCTGACCTCGTCATTGCGAACGACGCGCTCTACCAACTGAGCTACGGCCCCGTGTCGGGGTGTCCAGGCAAGGCGCGCGTCATGTCGCGGCGGGCGCCGCAAGTCAAGCGGGCCTTTGCGCCGGAACGCGACGCCCGCTAGAAGCCCCCTTCAGCGAAAGGGAGCTCCATGGGCGTCGCCATAGTCTGGCTGGTCAATCAGATCTTCAATCTGATGGTGATCTTCATCATCGCGGCGGCGATCATGAGCTGGCTCGTCGCCTTCAATGTGCTCAATCCGCGCAACCGGCTCGTCTATGCGATCGGCGCCTTCCTCGACGCCGTCACCCAGCCGTTGCTGTCGCCGTTCCGCCGGATCATCCCCCCGCTCGGCGGCGTGGACATCAGCCCGATCGTCGTCCTGCTCGCGCTGCGCTTCGCCCAGATCGTGTTCAACAACATGGCCGCGCCCGCGCTCTACGCCTTGGGGTGAGCTGCCGGCTGACCGTCCGGGTGACGCCGAGGGGCGGCGCGGACCGCATCGACGCCGTCGAGATCGAGCCTGGCGGGCATCCGCTGGTTCGGCTCCGCGTGCGCGCCGCGCCCGCGGACGGCGAGGCGAACGCCGCCGTGATCCGCTTGCTTGGCAAGGCGTTGGGTGTGCCGCGCTCCGCAGTGCGCATCGTGCGCGGCGAGACAGCCCGGACCAAGACGATCGAGATCGATGGCCTCGATCCGGCGGACGCGCTGGCCCGGCTTCCCGCCTAACCCCGTTTTCGCTTGGCCGTCGGTCAAAGCCCGGCTTTATTCGCCGCCGGGATTGTCTGACGAGGCCCGTCGCGCGGGCCGGGGGAGGTTTCATGCGGAGCATCTTGTTGGCCGCCGCCGCGGCCATGGCCCTGACCGGCTGCGCCACGACGGGATCGGGCGCGCCCGACGAACCGGCCGCGCCTTCGAACGGCCAGAGGGCCGAACTGCTGCCCGGCCTGCGCGGCCTGGCCGATCCCTATCCGTCCACCTACGCGCCCCTGCCGCGCGAGGACGTCGCCATCGTCGGCGGCACGGTCTTCACCGCCACCGGCCAGCGGATCGAGAACGGGGTCGTGGTCATGGTCGACGGCCGGATCGCCGCCGTCGGCGGGCCCGGCACGCCGATCCCCGCCGGCGTGCGCCGCATCGATGCGGCCGGCCGCTTCGTCACGCCGGGCATCATCGACGCCCACAGCCACCTCGGCGTCTATCCGTCCCCGTCGGTCCAGGCGACCTCGGACGGCAACGAGGCGACCAATCCGAACACCGCCTACGTCTGGTCCGAGCATTCGGTCTGGCCGCAGGACCCCGGCTTCAACCGCGCCCGCGAGGGCGG
>CAMPGL010000036.1 GCA_946885435.1 uncultured Brevundimonas sp.
TTCACCGAGCCTTCGGCGGAGATGGACATCCGCTGCGATCGCTCTGGCGGGGAGCTGAAGCTGAACCAAGGCTCGAGCTGGATGGAGATCCTGGGCTGCGGGATGGTCCACCCCAACGTTCTGATCGCCTGCGGCCTCGACCCCGAGGAGTGGCAGGGCTTCGCCTTCGGCATGGGCGTCGATCGCCTGGCCATGCTGAAGTACGGCATGCCGGACCTCCGGCCGATGTTCGAGGCCGACGTCCGCTGGCTGGCCCACTATGGATTTTCGCACGTGCAGGCGCCCAGCGCCGCCGCCGGCCTGAGCTGAGCATCATGACCAACCAGCCTCCCCCGCCCCGTCCGATCGCCGAGGATCTGACCGCCGCGACCTTCTCCGGTCAGTCGATCTCCCTGTTCGACCTTTTCCGTGAGAGCCTGCGCACCACAGGTCGACCGATGATCAGCGGCAAGACCTTCACCGACTGCACCATCGAGGGCCCAGCGGTGATGCTGGCGCTCAAGAACGTCGTCTTCGACGCCTGCGACATGGGCTACACCGGCAACGGCGACGTGCGGGCCCTGCTGCTCATGCCGATGGCCAAGAACCGCGTGATCGGCGCGATCGCGATCGAGGACTGCAGGTTCGAACGCTGCAACTTCTTCATGATCGGCTTCACCGGTCCCGACAGTTTCATCGACCAGTTCCTTTCGGTCCTGGACAAGCCCAAGAGTCCCGTCTCGTGAAGTTCACCCTCTCCTGGCTGAAGGAGCACCTCAGGACAGAGCGGCCGATCGACGAGATCGCCGAGGCCATGACCATGGCCGGGCTGGAGGTCGAGGAGGTCTCCGATCCCACCGCGAAGCTGGCGCCCTTCACCGTCGCCCGCATCGTCGAGGCGGCGCGTCACCCGAACGCCGACCGTCTGCAGGTCTGCCAGGTCGAGACCATCGACGGCATGAAGGAGATCGTCTGCGGCGCGCCGAATGCGCGGGCAGGCCTGACGACCATCTACGCGCCCATCGGCGCCTATGTGCCGGGCCTGGGCGTGACCCTGGTCGAGAAGCCGGTCCGTGGCGTGGTCTCCAACGGCATGCTGTGCTCGGCCTCGGAGCTTGAACTCGCCGATGAGAGCGACGGCATCCTCGATCTGGCCGACGGCCTGAAGGTCGGTACGCCCGCCGCCGAGGTCTTCGCCGCCGAGCCCGTCATCGACTTCGAGGTGACGCCGAACCGGCCGGACTGGCTGGGCGTGGCGGGCATCGCCCGCGACCTCGCGGCCGCCGGCGTCGGCGAGCTGATTACGCCCGACGTCGCCCCGGTCCCGGGTGGCTTCCCCTGCCCGATCTCGATCCGCCTGGAGGCGCCGGAGCTGTGCCCCGTCTTCGCGGGCCGCGTCATCCGCGGCGTGCGCAACGGACCCTCGCCGGCCTGGCTGCAGGACCGCCTGCGCGCAATCGGGCTCCGGCCGATCAACGCCCTGGTCGATATCACCAACCTGATCTCCTACGATCGGGCCCGGCCTCTGCACGTCTATGACCTGGCCAAGCTGGTCGGGACGGAGATCGTGGCGCGCGGCGGGCAGGTCTCGGCCGGCGCCGAGCACATCGCAGCGGGCGTGGGCGAGCACCTGATCGCGCTCGACGGCAAGACCTATGCGCCGACGCCCGCCATGTGCGTCATCGCCGACGCGGCCGGCGAACGTCCGATCGGCCTGGGCGGCGTCATGGGCGGGGAGTCCACCGGCTGTTCGGATGAGACCGTCGACGTCTTCGTCGAAAGCGCCTGGTTCGATCCGATTTCGACCGCCCAGACGGGTCGCGCGCTCGGCATCACCTCGGACGCCCAGTACCGCTTCGCGCGGGGCGTGGATCCGCAGTCGGTCGTCCCCGGCCTGGAGCTGGCCACGCGCCTGATCCTGGAGCTGTGCGGCGGCGAGGCTTCGGAGATCACCGTGGCCGGCCAGGCGCCTGCGGCCCCCGCCCCCGTGCGCCTCGATCCCTCGCGGGTGAACCGTCTGACGGGGCTGGAGCTGGGCGAGGACCGCATCGCGTCGATCCTCGATGCGCTCGGATTCTCCGTCGAGCGCGGGCCGATCTGGACCATCACCCCGCCGTCTTGGCGGCGCGACGTGGAGGGTCCGGCCGACCTCGTCGAGGAGGTGGCGCGCATCGCGGGCTTCGACGCCCTGCCCGCCACGCCCCTGCCCGACCTCTCCGGCGCCGCCTCGGGCGTGCTCGACATGCGTCAGGCGCGCATCCGCGCAGCGCGCCGCGCACTGGCCGCCATGGGCTGGTCGGAGGCCGTCACCTGGTCCTTCACCTCGCGCGCGGCGGCCGAGCTGTTCGGCGGCGGCGACGAGCGGCTGGTGCTCGACAATCCGATCGCCTCCGAGCTCGACTGCATGCGGCCGTCGATCTTGCCCAACCTGATCCAGGCGGCGGCGCGCAACGCCGCGCGCGGCTTCACCGATGCGGCTCTGTTCGAAATCGGGCCCATCTACGCCGGTGACCGCCCGGCGGATCAGCGCACGGCCGTCGCAGGCCTGGTGGCGCCGCATGGTCCCCGCCGTTGGGACGGCGCGGCCGAGGATGCGCTCTTCGCGCTGAAGGGTGACCTGATGGCGCTGCTCGAGACGCTCGGCGTGGCGACCGGCTCCCTGCAGCTCGTCCAGGGCCAGAACCGGCCCTGGTGGCATCCCGGCCGGTCGGCGCGTCTGCAGCTGGGGCCCAAGAACGTCGTGGCCGAGTTCGGCGCCCTGCATCCCTCGGTGCTGAAGGCGCTCGACGCCGACGGGCCAATGGTCGGCTTCGAACTGATGGTGGAGGCCCTGCCAGAGCCCAAAAAGCGCGCCGGCAAGGCGCGGCCGAGGCTCGATCTTTCGCCCCTGATGCCGCTCAGCCGCGACTTCGCCTTCGTGGTCGACGCCGACAGGCCCGCCGGCGACCTGGCCCGCACCGTGGCCGGTGCGGACAAGGCCCTGATCGCGGAAGCCCGCGTCTTCGACGTCTACGAAGGCCCCGGCGTCCCCGAGGGCAAGAAGTCGGTCGCCGTCGAGGTGCTGATCCAGCCGCGCGGCGCCACTCTGACCGAGGCCGAGATCGAAGCCCTGTCGGGCCGCGTCGTCCAGGCGGCGGCCAAGCTGGGCGCCGTCCTACGGGCCTGATAGTCCGACCGAATCACGGCAGCATCCGCTCCACCATGGGGAGGGGCTGATGGCGATCAAGCCGCGTCTTGAGACCGCCTTCGAGCGGCTGCTGTTCCGCTCGCGCTGGCTGATGGCGCCGATCTACCTCGGTCTGGTGGCGGCCCTGTTCATGCTGCTGGTCATGTTCCTGCGCGAACTGATCCACTACTTCCCGGCGGTCTTCGCTCCCTACGGGACGATGACCGCCAACGACGGCATCCTGGTGGTCCTGACGCTGGTCGACCTGTCGCTGGCGGGCAACCTGCTCCTGATCGTGCTGTTCTCGGGCTACGAGAACTTCGTCTCCAAGCTCGACCTGGAGGGCGAGACCGATCGGCCGCCGTGGATGGGCACGGTCGACTTCTCGGGCCTGAAGATGAAGCTGATCGCCTCGATCGTGGCGATCTCGGGCATCCAGCTGCTCAAGACCTTCATGAACATCGGCAAGGCCGGCTACGAGCTGAACCCGGACGAGGCGATGTGGGGCGTGATCATCCACCTCACCTTCGTGACCTCGGGCGTGCTGCTGGCGCTGATGGACTGGCTCACGGCCAAGACCGACAAGCACTAGGCCTCGTCGAGCAGCCTCAGCAGATAATCCCCATACCCGCTCGGCCCGTGTTCGGCGGCGGCGTCGCGCAGGGCGGCCTCGTCGAGCCAGCCGTTGCGGAAGGCGATCTCCTCGAGGCAGGCGATCTTCAGGCCCTGGTTGTGCTCGATGGTCTGCACGAAGTGGCTGGCTTCGAGGAGGCTGTCGTGGCCGCCGGCGTCGAGCCACGCGAAGCCGCGGCCGAAGCGCATGACCTCGAGCTTGCCGCGTTCCAGATAGGCCTGGTTCACCGCCGTGATCTCGAGTTCGCCCCGCGCCGAGGGCTTGAGGCCGCGCGCGATGTCGCAGACGTCGGCGTCGTAGAAGTACAGGCCGGTGACCGCGACGTTGGAGCGCGGCTTCTGCGGCTTCTCCTCGATGGAGACCGGCCGGCCCTCGGCGTCGAGTTCGACGACGCCGAAGGCCTTCGGCTCACGCACGTCATAGCCGAACACCACCGCCCCCTCGGGCCTGGAGGCCGCGTCGCGCAGCATGCCGGTGAAGCCCCGGCCGTAGAAGAGGTTGTCGCCGAGCACGAGACAGACCCGGCGGCGGTCGATGAACTCCTCGCCCAGCACCAGCGCCTGGGCGATGCCCTTGGGTTCGGGCTGGACCTCATAGGCGAAGCGAACGCCGAAGCGCGAGCCATCCCCAAGAAGCTGCTCGAAGGCGTCGCGCTGGTCCGGGCGGGTCACCACTAGGATGTCGCGCACCCCCGCCAGCATCAGCGCCGACAGCGGATAATAGATCAGCGGCTTGTCGTAGACCGGCAGGAGCTGTTTGGACACCGCCAGGGTCACGGGCTTCAGCCGCGTGCCGTTGCCGCCGGCCAGAATGACCCCCCTCACCTCGCTCACGCACGCACCTCCAACCCGGTCCGCCATTCTAGACCCAAGTCGGGACGAGCCCCAAACCCGCCCCAATGGCGCGAGACGGTGTGGCATTCTTTCGCCCGCAGAGCGATTCGCCTTTCTCGGAGCCAATCTATGGACCGCCGCAGCCTTCTCCTTTCCGGCCTCGCCCTCACCGCGGGCGGCTGCGCGACGAGCGCGGCCCAGCAGGGTCAGCCGGGCTATCCGACCGCGCCAGGCGCCGGTTCGCCTCCGGCCAACACGCCGCCGCCTGCCTATACTCAGGAAGAAATCGTGGCCGCCGGCTCAAGCTTCCTCGGCGTCGCCGCCGAGGCGCTCGGCGGCGCGGTCGAGCGGGTGTTCATGGAACAGGGCGACGCCCCCACCGCCTACATCGCGGGCGAGGAGGGCTCCGGCGCCTTCGCGGTCGGCGCGCGCTACGGCCAGGGCCTGCTCTACATGAAGGATCGGCCCGAGCCCCAGGAGGTGTTCTGGCAGGGCGCCTCGATCGGCTGGGACTTCGGCGGCAACGTCGCCCGGGTCTTCACCCTGGTCTACAACCTCTACCACCCCGATATGATCTACCGCCGCTACCCCGGCGTGGAGGGCTCGGCCTATCTCATCGGCGGGCTGGGCGTGAACTACCAGCAGGCCGACGGCATCATCCTGGCCCCGATCCGCGCCGGCGTGGGCCTGCGCCTGGGCGCCAACGTCGGCACCATGAGCTACAGCCGCCAGCGTAACATCCTGCCGTTCTGACGGCAGACCGTTTCCCATAGGCCCTGGGCCGTTTAGGAAGGCTCCGGGACCTCCCGGAGCCTTCTTCGCATGCACCTCGCCCGCTTTCCGCGCGTGCGCCTCGCGCACCTCCCGACGCCGCTGGAGCCGCTGCCCCGGCTGTCCGAGGCCCTGGGCGTGGAGATCTGGATCAAGCGCGACGACTGCACCGGCCTGGCCGGCGGCGGCAACAAGACCCGCAAGCTGGAGTTCCTGCTCGGCGACGCCCTGGAGCAGGAAGCCGACACCCTGGTGACCCAGGGCGCGGTGCAGTCCAACCACGTGCGCCAGACCGCCGCCGCGGCCGCCGCCTGCGGCCTGGCCTGCGAGGTGATCCTCGAGGAGCGCACGGGCTCCAAGGCCGAGGACTACGTCTGGAACGGCAACGTCCTGCTCGACCGCCTGCTGGGCGCCGAGGTGCGGCGCGTGCCGGGCGGGACGGACATGACCGCCGAACTCGAGAGGACCGCCGATGAGGTCCGCGCCCGAGGCGGGCGGCCCTATGTCATCCCCGGCGGGGGCTCCAACGCCATCGGCGCCCTGGGTTATGCGGACTGCGCGCGAGAACTGGTCGCCCAGGCCGACGACTTCGACCTGAAGATCGACCGCATCGTCACGGCCACGGGCAGCGCGGGAACGCATGCCGGCCTGGTCGCCGGACTGGCCGTGATCGGGGCCGACATCCCCGTGCTCGGCATCGGCGTACGGGCGCCGAAGGAGAAGCAGGAGGCCATGGTCCGCAAGCTGGCCCACGAGACCGCCGTGCTGCTCGGCCATGCCGACCGGGTGAAGGACGAGATGACAGTGGCCGACTGCGACCACGTCGGCGAGGGCTATGGCCTGGTCGACGACGCGGTGGTCGAGGCCCTGACGCTGGCGGCGCGGACCGACGGCATCATCCTGGACCCGGTCTATACCGGCAAGGCGATGAAGGGCCTGATCGCCTGGGCGCGGGTCGGACGGCTGCAGGGCGAGACGGTGGTGTTCCTGCACACCGGCGGCGCCCAGGGCCTGTTCGGATACGGCTCCGAGATCGGACCGCAGCTGTGAGGAAGACGCTCGGCGTACTCGGCGGCATGGGGCCGGCCGCCACCCTGGACTTCCTGGCCAAGTTGCAGGGTTCGACCCTGGCCGAGAAGGACGAGGACCACATCCGGGTCGTGATGGACCTGAACCCGCGCGTGCCCAGCCGACACTTCGAGAGCGACGCAGCGACCATCGAGCTCGCCGCCATGGCGGTCCGCTTGAGGGACGCCGGCGCCGAGATCCTGGCCATGCCCTGCAACACCGCCCACGTGGCGCGCGAGGCGATCGAACAGGCCTCGGAACTGTTCCTCATCGATATGCTCGACGAGGCGGTCAACGAGGCTGCCGAGGTCGGCGGCGAGCGGGTCGGCATGCTGTCGACCTCCCTGTCGCGCGGCCTCTACATCGAGCGGATGCGCATCGCGGGCCTTCAGCCGGTGTCCCTGTCGCCGCTGGCGCAGGAGGCCCTGATGGAGGCGATCTTCCGCGTGAAGGCCGGCGACTTCAGCGAGGACGTCAACCAGGTCATGGTGGCGGCCGCCGCTGAGCTGGTCCGAGAAGGCGCCGACGCCATCATCGCCGGCTGCACCGAGGTGCCGCTGGTGCTGGACGAGTCCCAGGTCGCCGTGCCGCTGATCGACGCGACCGAAGCCCTGGCGCGCGCATGCGTCCGGGAGTGCCTCGGCTAGCGCCGGCCGAACAGGCGTTCGATGTCGGTCAGCTTGAGTTCGACGTAGGTCGGGCGGCCGTGGTTACACTGGCCGGAATGGGGCGTGGCCTCCATCTGGCGGAGCAGAGCGTTCATCTCCTCGGCCGAGAGGCGGCGGCCGGCGCGGACGCTGCCGTGGCAGGCCATGGTCGAGCAGACCTCCGACAGGCGCTCCGTCAGGGCCAGGGCCTGGCCGTTTTCGGCGAGGTCGTCGGCGATGTCTCGGATCAGGCCCTCGACGTCGGTGTCGCCGAGCAGGGCGGGCGTCTCGCGCACCAGGACGGCGCCGGGCCCGAAAGCCTCGACGATGAGGCCCAGAGCCTCCAGCTGCGGCGCGGCGGCCGCGACGCGCTCGGCCTCGGTCGGGTCGAGCTGGACCACGGCGGGGACCAACAGCGCCTGGCGGGCGACGGCGCCCTCGGCAATCTGGGCCTTCATCCGCTCGTAGACGAGGCGTTCGTGGGCCGCGTGCTGATCGACCACGACCATGCCGTCGCGGGTCTGGGCGACGATGTAGGTGCCGTGCAGCTGGGCCCGCGCGGCGCCAAGCGGGCGGTCCATCAGGTCCGGCTGGGCCGGCGTGGGCTGGGGCGCCCAGGCCTGGGGCTCGACCCGGGCCGACACCTCCGCCAGGCCGGGGATGACGCCCGTGGGCGCCGGGGCCTGCCAGGGGCCGGTCCAGCCGGGCGCGTAGGCGGGCGCGGCGCGCTGGGCCCAGCCGACGGGATCGGCGCGGAAGGCGGACAGAGCCTGATCGGCCACGGTCGTCGAGGCGCGGTGACCGGCGCCCGCCAGGGCGTGCTTCAGCGCCCCGACGATCAGCCCGCGCGCCAGCGCCGGATCGCGGAAGCGGACCTCCGCCTTGGCCGGGTGAACGTTCACGTCGACCAGGGTCGGATCGAGATCGAGATAGAGCACCGCCGCCGGATGGCGGTCGCGCGCCAGGAAGTCGGCGTAGGCGCCGCGCAATGCGCCCTGCAGCAGCCGGTCGCGCACCGGCCGGCCGTTCACGAACAGGTACTGGTGGCCCGAGTTGCCGCGCGAATACGTCGGCAGACCCGCATAGCCGGACAGGCGCAGCGCCTCGCGCGTCTGGTCGATGAGCAGGGCATTCTGGCCGAAGCCGTCGCCGAGGATGGCGCCCAGCCGCGCCAGCCGGCCCTCGTCGCCCGGGTGCTCGGCCGCGAGGCGCAGGACGGCCCGCCCGTCGATCTCGAGCGAAAAGGCCACCGCCTCGTGCGCCATGGCCTGGCGCTTGACCTCCTCGGCGATGGCCATGGCCTCGGCGCGCTCGGACTTCATGAACTTCAGCCGGGCGGGCGTGGCGTAGAACAGGTCGCGGACCTCGACCCGCGTGCCATGCGCGCCAGCGAAGGCGGTGGGGCGCACGGGCTTCACCTGTCCGGCCTCGACCTCGATGGCGTAGGCCGGCTCGCCCGCGGTGCGGGAGGAGATGGTCAGGCGCGAGACCGAGCCGATCGACGGCAGGGCCTCGCCGCGGAAGCCAAGGGTGAAGATGCGCAGCAGATCGACGTCGCCGGCGTCGTCCATCTCAAGCTTGGAGGTGGCGTGGCGCTCGACCGCGAGCGGCAGCTCGCCGGGGCCCATGCCCTTGCCGTCGTCGGCGACGAGGATGCGCGACAGGCCGCCGCCTTCGACCTGAATCTCGATGCGGGTCGCGCCGGCGTCCAGCGCGTTCTCGACCAGCTCCTTGATGGCGCTGGCCGGCCGTTCGACCACCTCGCCGGCGGCGATGCGGTTGACGACCTCGGTCGGGAGCCGGCGGATGGGCATGAGTCGCAGTCTAGCCGCCGCGCGGCGGGCGCGCAGCGGCTATCGACCGTTCGGGGGCGATGGGGCCTAGAGGCCCGGCAGCTTGATGCCGCCGTCGTCGCGCTGAATGACGATGGCGCGGCCGCCGGTCAGGGCCTGGAGCCGCTCCTGCTCGCGGGCCGGATCGATGACTATGCCGCCGGCGGTGGTGGTCGCGCCCTGCGTCGAGGGATCGCCCTGTCGCCAGAACATCAGGCGCTCGGCGAAGCTCTCTTCCTTGTGGGCCAGGTCGCCGAACTCGTCGTCGATGACGTAGCGGGCCAGCGGATCCGCGTCCTCGGCGCCGGCGCCCGAGACGAGCGCCTGTTCCGAGGCCGAGAGGGTAACGCCGGCGCGGGCGCCGAGCAGGGCCTCACGCGCCGAGCTAGAGGGGTCCAGCTCCTGCGGGCGGGGCTCGCCCGGGGTCGGCGGACGCAGCGAATAATCCGGCGGCACGGTCAGGGGCGCGATCGAGACGACGCGAAACTCGTCCGGAACGACCTTGTTGGCGCCGAGCGAGTTGCGGATGGTGTTGCAGGCGGACAGGCCCACCAGGGCCGTACCGGCCAGAAGTAGAACGGCGACGCGCGACGAACGCATGAAAGGCTCCGGTTCCGCCTCCCCAGCCCGGGTCAGCGCATAGGGTGCGAAGGGTTACTCTTTTTGCGCGGCGGAGCCAACAGGGGCCGATCGCTCGTGCAGGAAGCTGTCGAGGATAAGCAGGCCCACGCCCACCGAAATGGCCGCGTCCGCGATATTGAAGATGTAAGGGAACATCAGGCCCGAGAAATCGAGGAAGTCGACCACGGCGCCGACCCGGATCCGGTCGATCACATTGCCGAGCGCGCCCCCCATGATCAGGCCGATGGCGACCGCGAACAGCCGGCGCGGGGCGTTGCGCACCCACCAGGCCAGGGCCACCGCCACCGCGACCGAGAAGACCGACAGAAGCCAGCGCGCGCCTCCGCCCGACATGAGGCCGAAGCTGACCCCGGTGTTCAGGGTGTAGGTCAGGTCGAAGATCCGGCTGATCTCGATGGTCTGGCCGAGCCGCATGTCCAGGCCCGTGAGAATCCAGAGCTTGGTCAGCTGGTCCAGGACGATGGCCACGAGGGCCACGCCATAGGCGAGAAGGGCGTAAGGGGTCGGGCGCGTCAGCGTCATGGGGGCCGGTTAAGGCCAATCCGCGCGAAAGGCAAAGGCTTGGTCCTTGGGTCTCGCACGGGCTAGATGCCCGCATGGCCCAGAGCCCCTTCGATCTGACCGGGCGGACAGCCCTCGTGACCGGCGCGGGTCGAGGCCTGGGCCGCGAGATCGCTGTCGCGCTCGCCGAGGCGGGCGCCGAGGTTCGGGTCGGCGGCCGCACCCTGGCCCCGCTGGAAGCGACCTGCGAGCTCATCGCCGGACGCGGCGGGCGGGCGTCGCCCCTGTCCTTCGACCTGGCGAACGAAACGGCCACGCGAAACGCGGTCCAGTCGCTGGAGCGGCTCGACATCCTGGTCAACGCCGTGGGGATGCGCGACCGCCGGCCCCTGGCCGAGTTCGACATGCCGTCGGTCCGCAAGATGATCGAGGTGAACCTCATCTCGGCCTTCCTGATCAGCCGGGAGGCCGCCGCCCGGATGGAGCGGGGCGGGCGGGTCATCAACCTGACCTCGATCGCCGGCCCGATCGCGCGGGCGGGCGACGCGGCCTACACCATGGCCAAGGGGGGGCTGGACGCGTTGACGCGGGGGTTGGCGGCCGAGCTGGGGCCCAAGGGAGTCACGGTCAACGCCATCGCTCCGGGGTACTTCCGCACCGAGGCCAACGCGGACTACGCCGAGGACCCCAAGGTGGCCGAATGGCTGTCACGCCGCACGGCGCTGGGCCGATGGGGCGAGCCATCGGAGATCGCAGGCGCGGCGGTGTTCCTCGCCTCCGATGCGGCCTCCTACGTGACCGGCCATGTTCTGGTGGTGGACGGGGGCTACCTCAGCCACTTCTGAGCCGCGTCGCCCAGCAGCAGATTGTCGATCAGGCGGGTCGTCCCGATCCGCACCGCCAGCGAGGCCAGGGCCCCGCGAGCATCGACGGTGTCGAGTTCGGACAGACTGTCCGGATCGGCAATGGAGGCATAGTCGGGCCGGGCCAGGGGTTCGGCGGCGATGACCTCCGACATGGCCTGACGCAGCTGGTCGGCGTTCCGCTCCCCCGCCTCGAAGTCGGCCTCGGCGGCGCGCAGGGCTCGGATCAGCACGGTCGCGGCGGCCCGCTCGGGCGGGGCGAGGTAGACGTTGCGGCTGGACATCGCCAGGCCGTCCGGCTCGCGCACCGTGGGAGCCACGATGACCTCGACAGGCAGGTCGAGGTCGGCGGCCATGCTGCGCAGGACGGCGCACTGCTGGGCGTCCTTCTGGCCGAACCAGGCGGCGTCCGGCTGGACGATGTTGAACAGCTTGAGCACCACCGTCGCCACGCCCGAGAAGTGGCCGGGCCGCACGGCGCCCTCCAGCGGGGCGGTGACGCCCTCGACCTCGACGCGGGTGGAAAAGCCGGCCGGATAGATTTCCTCGACGCCCGGCGTGAAGACGAGGTCGCACCCTTCGGCCTCGAGCAACGCCAGGTCCCGCTCCAGGTCGCGCGGATAGCGGGCCAGGTCGTCGGTCGGGGCGAATTGGGTCGGGTTCACGAAGATAGACACGGCCACGGCGCCCATGCGCGATTTCGAGGCGCGCACAAGGCTCAGGTGGCCCTCGTGCAGGTAACCCATGGTTGGGACGAAGCCGAGGCGGGGGAAGGCCTTGCGCGCCGCGCGAACCTCGGCCCGGGTGGTGAGAACCTTCACCGCTCGCCCGCGCCGTAGATGGCGCCCAGCGCCTCGTCGAGCGTGGCGGAGTCCATCTTCGAGGACTGGGCCTCGGTCGGAAAGACGCCGGATTCGACGTCAGCGACGTAGGCCGCCACCGCCTCCTTCATCAGGGCGCCGATCTCGGCGTAACGCCTGGCGTGGCGCGGCGAGCGGCCGTCGAAGAGGCCCAGCAGGTCATGCCAGACCTGAACCTGGGCGTCGCAGTCGGGCCCCGCCCCGATTCCGATCGTCGGAATGGTCAGCCGGCGTGTCACCTCTGCGGCCAGCGCGGCGGGCACCAGCTCCAAAACGAGGGAGAAACAGCCCGCTTCCTGCAGGGCCACGGCGTCCTCGATCAGCCGGCGCGCGCCTTCCGCGTCCTTGGCCTGGACCTTCAGGCCGATGACCCCGGCCGACTGGGGCGTGAAGCCGAGGTGGCCCATGACCGGGATGCCCAGTTCGACAAGCCGCCGCACCACGGGAACGACGGAGCCGCCACCCTCGATCTTTACGGCCTGGACGCCGCCCTCGGTCATGAAGCGGCCGGCGTTGCGGATGGCCGTCGCCTCATCGACGAAACTGAGAAACGGCATGTCGGCCACGACCATGGCGCTCTCGGTGGCGCGGACCACCGACTGGCAGGCCCGGCAGATGTCATCGACTGTGACGCCGAGCGTGTTCGCCGCGCCGTGCACCACATTGCCCATGGAGTCCCCGACCAGAACCACCGGCACCCCCGCCGCCTCGGCGATGCGGGCCGAGGGGAAGTCGTAGGCGGTCAGCATGGCGAAGCGGCGGCCCTCGGCCTTCTGTTTCGCCAGGTCGAAGACAGTGGTCCGCATGGCAGAGCGATCCTCGTTCCGGGGAGGCGGGCCTTATGCCACGCCGGCCTCGCCTTCGCACCTGCACAATATTCGGTCGCCGGACGAGCGCCGATCTGCTAGGAAGCCGGCCTCCTCCTCCCCATATGTATCCCGACATGAGCAAGATCCGCGTCCTCCGCGCCAAGCTCCACGGCCTGACCGTGACCGGCGCCGACCTCGCCTACCAGGGCTCGATCACCCTCGATCCCCTGCTGTGCCAGCGCGTGGGCATCCATCCGCTCGAGTTCGTGGAGATCTGGAACAAGAACTCCGGCGCGCGGATCATGACCTACGTCATCTTCGGCGAGCCGGGTTCGAACTGCTGCGTGCTGAACGGCTCGGCCGCCCGCACCTGCCAGAAGGGCGACGAGGTCATCATCGCCGCCTCGACCTATGTCGAGCCGGGCGACCTCTATCAGATGAAGCCCAAGGTCCTGGTCTTCGGCAAGGACAACGCCATCATCCAGGAGATCGTCTACGAGGTCGGCCAGACGCCCGAGCTCGAGTTCGACTTCCGCATGTCGGACGCCGAAACCGGCGAGCAGCTGATCCCCGGCAAATAGGCCGTCAGGCCGCGCGCGGTCCTTCGTCGAAGACCGCGACCCCGACCTCTCCATCGGCCGTGAGCCAGGCGCGCTTCATGCCCTGGCTGTTGTAGGGCATGGCGATGCGGCCCTCGCGGTCGAGCGCGATCAGGCCCCCGTCGCCGCCCAGCCGGCCGATTTCCGCGATCACGGCCTCGGCGGCCTCCGATATGGAGGCGCCGGCGGCGACCCGCCAGGAGGTCTGGGCGCAGGCGGCGGTGCGCAGGAAGTATTCGCCCTGGCCAGTGCCGGAGACGGCGGCGTGACTGTCGGCCCAGGTTCCGGCGGCCGGGATCGGCGTGTCGCCGACGCGACCCGGCATCTTGCCGAAGACTCCGGCGGTCGAGGTCGCCGCCGCCATGCGGCCCGAGGCGTCCAGCACCACGCAGCCGACCGTGCCGTGCGCCAGCACCCCGGGCGGATGATTGTCGTCGCCCTGGCCAGCCCGGGTGAACCAGCTTGCGGGATCGCCGATGGCCTCCAGTCCCTGCTCGCGGCAGAAGGCGGCGGCGCCCTCGCCGGCCAGCAGCACGTGCGGCGTCGCCTCCATGACCCGCCGGGCGGCGAGGATCGGGCTGCGGAAGCCCTGGAGCGCGGCGACCGCTCCGGCGGCCTGTGTGGCGCCGTCCATCAGGCTGGCGTCCAGCTCATAGGCGCCGTCGAGGTTCGGCGAGGCGCCGCGCCCGGCGACATAGAGGCCCGAATCCTCCAGCGCGACCACGGTCTCGACGGCGACGTCCAGCGCCGAGGCGCCCGCGGCCAGCCGCTCGCGGGCGACCTTCACAAGGCCGCGCATGTGCGGGACCTCGCGCGAATAGTCGACGCCCCGACGGGCGCCCGCCCCGCCATGCAGCACCAGCGCGTAACGACCCATGACCCATCCTGACTGACGCACCCCTTTACCCGGGGCTTGGCGGCTGATTAGCCTGACCGTCTCTTCAACGCGAGCGGGGGTGTTCTGGTGCGCGCGATCCTGTCGAAAGCCGTGGGTGGTCCCGAAACCCTGTCTCTGGAGGAGATGGAGGACCCCACCCCCGGCAGGGGACAGGTCATCATCGAGGTGAAGGCGGTCGGCATCAACTTCCCCGACGTCCTGATCATCGAGGACAAATACCAGTTCAAGCCGCAGCGCCCCTTCGCGCCGGGC
>CAMPGL010000037.1 GCA_946885435.1 uncultured Brevundimonas sp.
TGGACCTCGACGCGCTCGCCGGCGCGACCGCCCGCCGTCTCGTGCGGCTCGGCCAGATCGTGGTGGAGGAACGCCGCATCGACCGGCCTGACCCGGCCCTGATCGCCCGAGCTCTGTTGAATGAGGTCAAGGGCAGGGGACTGTCGGTCCTGCCGTGGGGCGACCGTGCGCGTGGCCTGCGGGCGCGCGTCGCCTTCCTGCGCTCCGGCGACGACGCCTGGCCCGATGTCTCGGACGCTGCGCTCATGGCCGACCTCGACGACTGGCTATCGCCGCTCATCGAAGGGCGCCGTCGTCTGTCCGACCTGTCGGACTCGGCCCTGGAGGCCGCGCTGCGCGGGCGCATTCCGTGGGACATGGTCCGCCGCCTCGACGTCGAGGCGCCCGAGCGCTTCGACGCCCCGACCGGCTCACGCCTGCTGATCGACTACGAGGCGCCCCAGGGCCCGACCGTCGCCGTCCGCGTCCAGGAGCTCTACGGGGTCTCGGTCCACCCGACGGTCGGCCGGCCGCCCGTGCCGATCACCTTCGAACTGCTCAGTCCAGCCCACCGCCCGATCCAGGTCACTCGCGACCTGCCCGGCTTCTGGAAGGGCTCTTGGTCCGCAGTCCGCAGCGACATGCGCGGCCGCTATCCCAAGCACGTCTGGCCGGAGGACCCGGCGTCCGCGATCCCGACGACCCGCGCCAAGCCGCGAGGGACCTAGCCCGCCAGCGCGTCCGTCACCGCATAGACCATCACCCCGGTCGCCACCGCCAGGTTCAGGCTGTCCGCCCGCCCGCGCATCGGAATCTTGACGTTGACGTCACAGGCGCCCGCCAGGCGATCAGTCAGGCCTGCCTGCTCGTTGCCCATCAGGATCAGCGCCGGCGCCCGATAGGCCGCCTCGCGATAGCCGGCGGTGGCGTCCAGCCGCGTGCCGACCACCGAGCCCGGCCACCGCGCCCGCCAGGCCAGGAACTCCTCGCTCGACGCCTTGCTGATGCCGACGGCGAAGATCGAGCCCATGGTGGCCCTCACTGCCTCCACCGAGAACGGATCCACGCACTCGTCGATCAGGATCACCCCGCCGCAGCCGGCCGAGTCCGCCGTGCGGATGATGGTCCCGAGGTTGCCCGGATCGCGCACCTGCTCCAGCGCCACCCAGCACGGGGCCCGTCTCGGATCGATATGCTCCAGCAGCGTGAAGCGCTGCTCGAACACGGCCAGAACCGTCTGCGGATTGTCCTTGCGCGAGACCTTCTCGAGGATCTCGCAGGTTACCTCCAGCACCTCGCCACCGGCCTTCAGCGTTTCGGCTCGCGCCCGGTCCAGCAGGGGATGCGGCCGCGCCTCCTTGCCGACCATCAGCTGGCGCGGCGTCTGGCCCAGGTCGAGCGCCTCGCCGACGAACTTAAGGCCCTCGGCAAGGAACCGGCCGGTCTCCTGCCGATCCTTCTTGGCGTGCAGAGCGCGCACGGCCTTGACCGTGTCGTTGGTCAGGGAGGTGATCTCGCGAACCCGCCCGCTCACGCCGCGCTCCAGCGGGCGAAGAAGGAAAGACCGATCTCGGCGCCGCGCGCGCCCTCCTCGACCAACCCGAGCTCACCCCAGTCGATCACCCCGTCCCGGTCCTTGAGCCTGTCGGCCAGCAGGTGCGCCAGGGCCATGCCCGAAATCCGCGCCGCATAGGCGTTGACCAGCAGGAAGGCCGCATCGTCCGCCAGCAGCTGAGCGCACAGCTCGACCAGCTCCGGCGTGTCCTCGAACAGCCGCCAGACCTGCCCGTCCGGCCCACGCCCGTACTTCGGCGGATCCAGTATGATCCCGTGATAGCGGCTGCCGCGCCGGACCTCGCGCTGAACGTACTTGCGGGCGTCCTCGACGATCCAGCGGACGGTCTCGATACCGGACAGGGCCGCATTCTCCCGCGCCCAGCCCACGGCCTTCTTCGAGGCGTCGACATGCGTCACCTCGGCGCCGGCCGCCGCGCAGACCAGGCTGGCCACGCCCGTATAGCCGAACAGGTTCAGCACCCGCGGTCGCTCTCGCGCGGAGACGGCCTGCTCCAGCCACGCCCAGTTCGCCGCCTGCTCCGGGAAGAAGGCCAGGTGCCGAAAGGCCGTGAACCGCGCATTGAACCGCGTGCGTCCCCAGCCGAGCTCCCAGGTCTCCGGCGGCTTGCTCGTGAAGCGCCAGGCGCCCGCCTCGTCCTCGTCCGACGGATCGAAGGTGGCGGTGGCCTGGTCCCACAGGTCCGGCTGAGCGGGTCGCCACAGGCATTGCGGCTCGGGCCGGATCACCCTCTGCGCGCCGTACCTTTCGAGCTTCTTGCCGTCGCCGCTGTCGACGAGGCCGTAGTCGGCCCAGCCTCGGGTGCGGAGGATCTGCGGGGTGTCGGCGAGCCTTGGAGCCATGGGCCGGGGATTACGGCGGCCATGGGCGCCAGTCCAGCCGTTGGCTCATCGTCGGGCAGGTGAGGGGTCTTGTCCCAGTGGAACGGCTGGGTCGCCAGCCGCCAGGCCGCATGCGCCTGCGCCACCGACATCAGACCCCAATAGAACGGGCTGGTGACCGCGTCCCACAGCCCGTACCGGACCCCCGCCCTCCGGGCGCCCCGCCAGCAGCAGATGGCGGCCGTGGTCCAGCCAAGGCCGATCAGCATCAGGTCGGCGGCGGGTAGGACCGGCGCCACGCCCTGCAACAGGCTGGTCAGAAGGACCGCGAAAACCCAGCAGATCACCAGGCCCTGCAGGCAGGCCGCCGCGATGGTGGACCCGATCGTGAGCAACAGGGCTGCGAGACCCCGCCATCCCAGGCCCAGCGGGTCCCTCAGATGGACGCCGCACGTCTGCATGTAGCCCTTCAGCCATCGGCACCGCTGCGGCAGCCAGGTGCGCATCCTGTCCGGCGGTGATTCCCACGTCGGCCGCGATAGCACCCCCGTGCGGAACCCCGCTCGCCAGAGGCGGAAGCCGAGGTCGGCGTCCTCCGTGACGTTGTGCGCATCCCACCCGCCCACCTCGCGAAGGGCTGACACCCGGAAGTGATTGCTCGTCCCGCCCAGCGGCATCGGCAGGCCGACGCGCGCCATGGCCGGAAGGACGATCTCGAACAGGGCCCCGTACTCGCCGGCGAACTGTCGCTGCAGCCAGCCGGACGCCGGCGACGTCCGGACCCTCAGGGGCGCCTGGAGGCAGGCCAGCCGGGCGTCCGCGGCGGCGAAGCGGGCCGCGGCCTCTCTGAGCTGACCCGGGTCGGGCGCGTCCTCGGCGTCGTAGACCGTCAGCAGGCCGTCCTCGACCCGCGACAGGGCGATGTTGAGCGCCCGTGGCTTGGTGGTCGGTGTCCCCGGCGGCGCCACGATGAGCTCGACCCACTCCGGCGCCCGCGCCTCCCGAAAGGCCTGGGCCGTCTCGGGGTCATCCGCCTCCACGACGATGTAGGCGCGGAGCCGATCGGTGGGGTAGTCGAGCCGGGCCAGCCGGCGGATCAGCTGAGGCGCCACACGGGCCTCATCCTTCAGCGCCGCCACCAGGGTGTAGGCGGGAAGGTCGGTGACATCCGCAACCGCCTGCCGCTCCATGACCGGCAGCGCCAGAGCCACCCAGCGCCAGATGATCCCGACCAGGAAGAACATCCACAGCAGGTCGTGCGCCGCTCGCGCCGTAAGGCCCGGTCGCCAAGTCATGCCAGCTGCAAGGATGGCCGCGAACGCGACGAGCCAGGCGGCCTGGGCCCAGGTCAAGCCGACCAGCGCCGCGCTCCGCTCGGGCGGAGGCCCCGTCACCTGTGGTGGTGGCTTCCGCATCCCAGCCCTCTCGCGGGCAAATGGCGACGCTACGCCGTCCCTCCACAAGCAACGGTCGGTTGCAAGAACGCCGCTCTATCAACTACTTGGGCGCCTCGGTTGCCGCCGGCAGGCGAAAGCCGGTATGGATCGGGCTGACGTGGAGCTAGAGAGTTCGTTGGCCGCCACCCTGACCGCCGCCGAGAGGCCCGCCCGTTCCGCGCGCAAGGCGAAGGGCGAGGGCCACGCCCGACGCGGCGAAATCCTGCAGGCGGCCGAACGCCTGTTCGTCGACTGCGGCTACGAGGGCGCGACAATCCGCAAGATCGCGGACGAGGTCGGCGTCTCCTCGACCGCGCTCTACATGCACTTCCGGGACAAGAGCGAGATCCTGCTTGAGATCTGCGAAGCCGGCTTCGCCAAGCTGCTCGCCCTCACCGAAGCGATTGAGAGTGAAGGACACTCGCCCCGCGAGGCGGTGAAGAAGCGCCTTGAGGCCTACGTCGCCTTCGGCTTCGACAACCCGAACGCCTAT
This sequence comes from uncultured Brevundimonas sp., assembly GCA_946885435.1. Next base: position 4,306 of record CAMPGL010000037.1, read on the forward strand.
CGACTGATCTACATGACCCGCCCGGGCGAAGCCGGCGGCGCCGAGGTCGTGGCCCAGCGTGTCGGCCGCAGCCTGTTCCAGCGCTTCCGCGAACCGCTCGAAACCCTTGCCGCCCAGGGCAAGCTTCGGGTGGAGCCTGAGCTGGCGGCCCAGATGCTCTGGTCCGGCGCGCACGGCGTGGTCTCGCTGATCATCACCAAGCCCTATTTCGGCTGGGCCCCGCGCGAGCAACTCGTCTGTGGTGTGCTCGAGGCGCTGCTGAAGGACCTGATTGCGGAATGAGGACGGCCGCCGCGGCCGCCCTTGCGCTGCTAGTCGCCGCGCCGGCCATGGCTTCTCCTCGCGTGGTGTCCCTGGACCAGTGCGCCGACCAGTACGTGCTCGCCCTGTCGGATCGAGACGCGATCGCTGGCGTGTCTCCCCGGGCGGATGACCCGGATTCCTGGCTGCGCGATCAGGGCGCGCGCTCTCGCCGGATTCGCCCGTCGCTGGAGTCGGTGCTCGCGGCGCGGCCCGACGTGGTGGTGCGCTACTGGGGCGGCGACGAGCGCCTGCTGGCGTCCCTGGAAGCGCGGGGCGTGCGCATCGTCCGGGTGGAGGACGCCACGGACTTCGACGGCGTTAGGGCCAATGTCCTGCGGGTGGCCCAGGCCCTGAACCGTCCAGGCCGCGGACGCGATCTGATCGCGGACATGGATCGGCGGCTCGACCGCAGTCGCGGCGCCTGGGGCGGTGAGCGAGCCCTCTACCTGACGCCCAGCGGCTGGACGTCGGGGCCCGGCACGCTCATCGACGCGATGCTGCGCGCGGCGGGCATGACGAACGCCCAGCAGGGCCCGACCTTCGCGCCGGTCTCGGTCGAGCAGCTCATTCTGCAACCGCCTCGGCGGTTCGTGCTGGGCTTCTTCGACACCCTGCGCTCCGATCGGCGGGGCGCGGGCCGGCATCCGAGCGTCCGCCGCCGCGCCGCCTCTCGCGCGGTGGTGTCCCTGCCGGGGGCCATGCTCGGCTGTCCGGCCTGGTTCGCCGCCGACGGCTCGTGGCGCATCGCGCGAGCCTCGCCCGGCCGATGACACGCTGGACGTTGAACGCGGCGCTCCTCACCGCCCTCCTGCTTAGCCTGGCCGTCGCGGTGATGGTCGGCGAGGTCGGCCTGACGGCGGAGCAGTACCGGCTTGCCTTCACCGCTCCGGGATCCGCCCCGGCGGAGGTCCTGTGGAGCGTGCGCGCGCCGCGCGCGGTGGTCGCCGCTCTGGTCGGCGGCGCGCTCGGACTGTCCGGCGCCCTGCTTCAGGGGCTGCTCAGGAACCCGCTGGCGGATCCCGGCGTGCTTGGAGTGTCCGCGACCTCGGCCTTTGGCGCGGCGCTGGCGATCGTCTTCGGCCTGGCGCTTACGCCGGGTCTGGTGGAAGTCGCGGCCTGGATCGGAGCGGCCGGGGCCGGACTGGCGCTCGCCGCCTTCGCCGCGCGCTTCCGCGAGCCCGAGGCCCTCATCCTGTTCGGTGTGGCCCTGTCAGCCTTCTTCGGCGCCGCCACCGCCCTCATCTTCAACCTGTCGCCCTCGCCGATCGCCACGGCCGAGGTGCTGGCCTGGATGATGGGTTCGGTAGAGAGCCGCAGCTGGAGCGACGTCCTGTGGGCCGCGCCGGTCCTGGCGCTCGCCGTCTTCATGGGGCTGAAGGCCGCGCCGGCGCTGCGCATGCTCACCCTCGGTGAGGACGCCGCGGCCGCCTCCGGGCTGGAGATGGAGCGGCTGAAGCTGACAGCCGTCCTGGCCGCCTCCCTGGCCACGGGCGCGGCGGTGGCGATGGCGGGGGTCATCGGCTTCGTCGGCCTGGCCGCGCCGCATCTCGTGCGCGCGGCAGTCAGGGAGGACGCCGGGCGACTGCTGACCCCGGCGACCCTGGCCGGGGCGCTGATCCTGGTCCTGGCCGATCTGCTGGCGCGCATCACCCCGACGGAGCAGGAGCTGAAGCTGGGCGTGTTCACGGCTCTGGTGGGCGCGCCCCTGTTCGCCCTGATCGCGCTCCGCGCCGCCCGGAGCTGGCGGACATGACGTCTCTCGCGGTGAGAAACCTGTCGGTGGAGCAAGACGGCCGCGCCGTCCTCGAAGACACGTCCTTCGAGGTGGGCCCCGGCGAGGTGGTCGCGCTCATCGGTCCGAACGGGGCCGGCAAGACCACGGCGCTGCGGGCGGCGCTCGGTCTCATCAAGAGCACGGGCGGCGAGTCGCTGCTGGACGGCGCGCCCGTCGGACGCCTGACCCCAACCGAGCGGGCCGCGCGGGTCGGTTATCTGCCGCAGGAGCGGCGGCTGGCCTGGGGGCTGCCGGCGCTGGACGTGGCCGCGCTGGGCGCGCCGCTGGCGCCGCCCCTGGCCGCACGCGAGCGGGCGCTCAAGGCTCTCGGGCTGTTCGAGGTCGCCGGACTGGCCGACCGGTCCGTGTTCGATCTGTCCGGCGGCGAGCGGGCGAGGGTGCTGCTGGCCCGCCTGTTCGCCACCCAGGCGCCGCTTCTGGTGGCGGACGAACCCGTGGCCGGTCTGGACCCCGACGCCCAGCTGCTCTGCCTGGAGCGACTGACGGCCCACGCTCGGTCAGGAGGCTCCGTCCTGCTCACCCTGCACGATCTGGGACTGGCGTCGCGCTACGCCGACCGGGTCGTGGTGCTTCACAGGGGGCGGGTCGTCGCAGACGGTCCGCCGGGCAAGGCCTTCACCCAGAAGCTTCTGCGCGAGGTCTTCGGCCTTAGGGCGCGGTGGGTGGTGGCCGCCGACGGCGACCGCCTGCCCCACCTTACCCGGGCCTAGTAGGCGGTTCCGCGGGCCAGTTCCTGGCTGATGCTGATCTGCGCCTCGCCGCCATTAAGTCGAGCGCGATAAACCTGCATGTTTTCCATCACTCGCATCATGTAGTTGCGAGTTTCAGTGAAGGGCGCGCACTCGATGAAGTCGATGGGGTCCACGCCTGCGCCGCGCGGGTCGCCGCAGTAGGGGATCCATTGCGGCGGACGAGCCGGGCCGGCGTTGTAGCCGATCGTCGTCAGCAGGTAGGACCCGCCGAAGTCGCTCAGCAGCTCGCCCAGGTGGAAGGTCCCGAGCTGGACGTTGTAGTCGGGGTCATACAGCGCCTCGGCTCCCCGCCAGGTCACGCCCAGGCGACGCGCGGCGCCGCTGGCGGTCGACGGCAGCATCTGCATCATTCCGCGAGCGTCGGCGCTGGACCGGACGCGCGGGTCAAAGGCGCTCTCCTGGCGGATGATGGCGTGGACGAAGGCCGGGTCGGGACGCCCGGGTACGTCCGGCACGGTGGTGATGGGATAGCCGCGCTCCGCCAGCGGGAACCCGCGCTGCGCCGCCGTCCGCGCCACGTGCATCGATAGATCCTGCAGGCCGTATTCGCGCGAGAGGTCGACGAGCAGCGCATAGTCCTCTGCGTTGGTCAGGCTGTCGTCGAGGTGCATGACGAAGACGCGCACGAGGCTCTCTTCACCGGCGGACATCAGGCGGCGGATGGCCTGGACCAGCGGATAGCCCTCGAAACGCGCCCGGTCCGCGTCCGTCGGACGGGGCTCGGGCGGCAGGCGCATCGTTCGGTTTCCGGCCCGCTCGGCGGCCAGCTGGCCGTAGAAGGCCCAAGTGTAGCGGCCCCCCTCGGCGTAATAGGCCGACGCTGCGGCGTCGTCGCCCTGGGCCTCGGCGGCGCGGCCCAGCCAGTAGAGGGCGCGGCTCTGGGTGATGGGCGTCGTGCTCATCGTCCGCAGGGCTTCGAAGTGGCGCGCGGCCTGCGCCGGATTGTTCAGCTTGGTGAGCGCGATCCAGCCGGCGAAGAACTCGGCGTCCACACGACGGTCGCCGCCGGGAAAGCCGTGGCCGGCCATGGCGTGATAGGCGCTGGTGTAGTCGCGCGCCTGCAGTGCATCGATGAAGTAGTTGCGCCGCTCCGTCCACAGCAGGTCCTGGCCCTCGGAGTGGGTCGGAGCCGCCGGAAAGCGCGACAGATGCTGGAAGCCCATGCTCTCGGCGCCGCTCAGCCGATAACGGCGGGCCCGCTCGACGGCCAGGCCGGGATCGTTTTCGAGCTGCGCCGGCACGAAGGGCGCCGATGCGCCGTTGCGCAGCGCCATGCGCGCCTCTGCGAGGGCGCGGTACTCTGACGACACCAGCGGCAGCATGGCGCGCGTGGCGGGGCCTTGCGGGCCGTACAGGAGGGTGTCGAGGCGCTTTTCGTGGTCGGCGACGGTGAACCACGACCCGTAGGCCGCCAGCATCCGCTCCTGCAGACCGAGGTCAAAGGACCTATTGCGCCACCAGTCGATAACCAGCGTCTGCGCCTCGGCCGTGCGGCCCGTCGCGCTCAGGGCCTGGGCGAGGGCGAAGGCGCCTGCCGCCGTCTGCGGTTGCCCGCCGGAGAAGAAGTCGATGACCTGCTGCGGAGAGGCGTAGGAGGTTGACAGGGCCTGTTCGGCCGCTTCCTGCCGGCTCTCGGCGCGCGGCCAGCCCTGCAGCTCGCGCGAGGCGGCCTCCAGCTCGCTGAAGCCGAGGTCGGCGCCGACCACGTCGATGAGGGCCCATCGGATGATCTGCCGCTGGACGGCGTCGCCGCTCGACGCATAGGCCTGGGCGAGGTTGGTGTCCCTTGCCCGCGCCGCCGCCAGCCCCTGGGTCAGAACCTCGGGCGAGCCGACCTGCGTCTGGACGACGGCCGACAGGGTCGTGGCCTCGGGATGAGGCGCGGGCTGGAACAGGGCCGCGATCGCCGCGACTGCCGCCTGAAACCAGCTCACCATTCCGTCACTCCGTTCTCTGCCTGCCGATGGTTGCGGCGCACCCTTTGCGCGCCTAGGTTCGCGAACCCCTCAGCGAGAAACCCGTCTGACCATGAACCGCCCCCTTTTCAAGGGCGTGATCACCGCCCTGATCACACCATTTCGTGACGGAAAAGTGGACGAGGCCGCCTTCCGGTTGCTGCTGGAGCGTCAGATCGAGGGCGGGGTGGACGGTGTCGTGCCGGTCGGGACTACCGGAGAGAGCGCCACAGTAAGCGCCGATGAGCACAAGCGGATCGTCGAACTCTGCGTCGAGATCGCCGCCGGCCGCGTGCGGGTGATCGCCGGCGCCGGGGCTTCGGCGACCGACAAGGCGATCGACCTGGTGCGCCACGCCAAGACCGTCGGCGCCGACGGGGCGCTGGTGGTGACACCCTATTACAACCGGCCAAGCCAGGACGGGCTCTACGCCCATTTCGCGGCGATCAACGACGCGGTCCAGTTGCCGGTGCTGCTGTACAACGTGCCGGGACGGACGGGCGTGGACCTCGCCGACGCCACGACCGCGCGGCTGGCCGAGCTGCCCAACATCGTCGGCATCAAGGACGCGACCGGCGACATGGGCCGCGTCAGCCGGATGCGGAACGACTGCCCAGAGGGCTTCGCCCTGATCTCGGGGGATGATCCGAGCTTCCTTGGTTACCTGGCGCACGGCGGGCATGGGGTGATCTCGGTCACCTCGAACGTGGCCCCCGCCGCGATGGCGCACCTCTACGCCGCGGCCGTCGCCGGCGACTGGGAGGCCGCGCGCGCCCAGCAGGACCGGCTCATCGACCTGCACAAGGCGCTGTTCCTCGACAGCTCGCCGTCCCCGACGAAGTACGTGCTGTCGAAGCTGGGTCATTGCGCCGAGGAGCTGCGCCTGCCGCTGATCCCGTGCGCGGACGCCGCGAAGGACCGGATCGACGCCGCGGTGAGCCTGGCCGGCGTTACGGCATGAGTGACGCGCCGGCCCGCAAGCTGATCGCCGAGAACCGGCGCGCGCGCTTCGACTACTTCCTGGAAGAGAGCTTCGAGGCCGGGCTGGCGCTGACCGGCACCGAGGTGAAGTCCCTGCGCGGCGGGCGGGCCAACATCGCCGAGAGCTATGCGGCCGTCGAAGGCCGAGAGCTGATGCTCGTCAACGCCGACATCCCGCCCTACGGCCAGGCCAACCGCTTCAACCACGAGCCGCGCCGGCCGCGGAAGCTGCTGATGCGCCGCCGCCAGATCGACAAGCTGATCGGCGCGGTCCAGCGCGAGGGCCGCACCCTCGTGCCGGTGAAGCTCTATTTCAACGAGAAGGGCCTGGCCAAGCTCGAGGTGGCGCTCGCCAAGGGCAAGAAGGCCCACGACAAGCGCGAGGCCTCAGCCGAGCGCGACTGGCAGCGCGACAAGGCCCGGCTGCTGCGCGAGAAGGGCTAGGTCAGCGGGCAGTGAGACGGCCCTCCGCTATCAGCCTGCGTCTCTGTTCTCTGGCGTATCCGACTACAATATTGACGAACGTCACGGTGAGAAGGACCAACCAAAGGCGCTCTCCGGCCAGGCTGGTCACGTCCCATCCTGACGACGTGTGAATTCCGCGGAGCGTAGAGAGATAGGCTTCAGAATCGGCCATCTCCCACAGGGCGGCCAAGAAAAGCATCGTCCACGTTCCGATGACTATGCAGTAGGCGATCGTCACTAAAGGATGGCCGAGCAGCCGCATCCACCGCAGTGCCGCACTTCCGTGGAGGTGGGGGTCGCTCTTGTGTTGGTCGCGTTCGAGGCTGCCAGTAATGCGGTATAGCCAATCAAACATGGTCAGCCCTCATACAGCCTGATCTGTGAAGCTAGGGCCACTTCACCTCCGGCGGCATGGAGCTGAGGATCGACTCCACGTTGCCGCCGGTCTTCAGGCCGAACAGGGTGCCGCGGTCGTAGAGCAGGTTGAACTCGACGTAGCGGCCGCGGCGGACCAGCTGCTCCTCGCGCTCCTCGGCCGTCCAGGGTTCGGCCATGCGCCCCCGCACGATGCTGGTGTAGCTCTCCAGGAAGGCCAGGCCGACGTCCCGCGTGAAGGCGAAGTCGCGGGCGAAGTCGCCCGAGTCGTGGTGGTCGTAGAAGATGCCGCCGATGCCGCGCGGCTCGTTTCGGTGCGGCAGGAAGAAGTATTCGTCGCACCAGGCCTTGTAGCGGGCGTACCAGCCTTCGCCCGGGTCGTGGGCGTCGCAGACGGTCTTGTAGGCGGCGTGGAAGGCGAGGGCGTCCGGGTTCTCCTGGTTGCGCTGGACGTCGAGCACGGGGGTCAGGTCGCCGCCGCCGCCGAACCAGGACTTCGTCGTCGAGATCAGCCGCGTATTCATGTGCGCGGCCGGAACGCGCGGGCTGCGCGGATGGATGATGACGCTGACGCCGGTGGCGAAGAAGCGCGGATCCTCATCCGCCCCCGGCACCGACTTGGCGAACTCGGGCGTGAAGGTCCCGTGCACGGTCGAGACGTGGACGCCGGCCTTCTCAAAGAGGCGGCCGTGCAGCATCGAGGCGACACCGCCGCCACCTTCGGGGCGGGTCCAGGGCTTTCGCTCGAAGCGGCCCGGCTCTCCTGGAAAGAGGTCGGCGGGCGCCTCGGCCTCCAGCGCCTCCAGAGACTCGCACAGGCGATCGCGGAAGGTCTCGAACCAGGCGCGGGCGATTTCCTGGCGTTCGGCGAGGTCGAGGTCGAGGGAAGGGGCGGCGGTCATGGGCGGCTTCAATCACAGGCGGGCCGGGGCGTCACGTCCGGAACGTTGCGTACGAGCTGTCGCGACGCGCGGCATGCCCGCCAAAACACGGTCCAAACCGTCCGAACCGTCCAGACCGCCCGGATACAAGCGGGCAGGGGACCGTCCCAGTCGCCATGTTAGGACCTCGGCGGGGGAGGGGGACGGGCGATGCCCTCAAAGCCCTTTCTCGTTGCGCGGCCGGGCGGCTAGGGTGCTTCGAAACGGGAGTTCCTCATGCACCGCCTGCTGATGCTCGGGGCCGCGCTGGCCTGCCTTTCCACGCCCGCCCTGGCCCAGGACGAACAGCCCGACCGCCGCACGCCGGAGGAGCAGAGGGTGCGCGCCGTGCTGGCCGCCACGCCCATGATCGACGGCCACAACGACCTGCCCTGGCAGGTGCGCGAGCGCTGGGCCGGCGACGCGACGCAGCTCGATCTGACGGCGGACCTGTCGCGGCTGGAGCCGCCGCTGCACACGGACATCGCGCGTCTGCGGGCGGGCGGCGTCGGCGGCCAGTTCTGGTCGGTCTACGTCCCGGCGCAGCTGTCAGGCGGCGAGGCCACCGTCGCGGTGATGCAGCAGATCGACCTGGTGCGCGAGCTGGCGCGCCGGCACCCGGACGTCTTCGAACTCGCTTTCACCGCCGCCGACGTCGAGCGCATCCACGGGGAAGGGCGGATCGCCTCGCTGATCGGCATGGAGGGCGGCAACGGCATCGCCGAATCGCTGCCGGTCCTGCGGACGCTGTTCGAGGCGGGGGTCCGCTACATGACCCTGACCCATTCGCAGAACCTGCCCTGGGCGGACTCCGCGACGGACGAGGCCGAGCACGACGGGCTGACGCCCTTCGGTGTGGCGGTGGTGCGCGAGATGAACCGGCTGGGCATGCTGGTCGACCTCAGCCACGTGTCGGAGGCCGCGATGAACGACGCGCTCGATGCGACGCGCGCTCCGGTCATCTTCTCGCATTCCTCGGCACGAGCGGTCGCGGACCACCCCAGGAACGTGCCGGACGCGGTGCTGCGCCGCCTGCCGGACAACGGCGGGGTTGTGATGGTCACCTTCGTGCCGGGCTTCGTCTCGCCGGAGCTTCGGGCCTGGAGTCTGGCGAGGACCGCGCAGCGGGAGCGGCTCGCAGCTCTGGCCCCCGGCGACACGGTGGCCGTCGACGCCGGCGTCGCCGCCTGGACGGCGGCAAATCCCGCGCCGCGCGCGACCCTGTCCCAGGTGGCGGACCACATCGAGCACGTCCGTGACGTGGCGGGAATCGATCACGTCGGGCTGGGCGGCGACTTCGACGGGATCGAAGACACGGTCGATGGACTGAATGGGGTGGAGGACTATCCGGACCTGCTGACCGAACTGGCCCGGCGCGGCTGGAGCGATGACGACCTCGCCAAGCTGGCGGGCGGAAATGTCTTGCGCGTCATGCGTCAGGTCGAGGCCGTGGCGCGCGAACTGGCGGCCGAGCCGACCCCCTACGGGACCCTCGAACAGCTCGATGGAGCGGTCGCAAGCTGAGGAAGCACCGGTTTCCGTCACTGACCGGTTGAAAAAGCCCCGGCCCCGCTCTAATCCCGGCGCACGCACGGCCGGGGGGACCAGGCCGGGCGACAATCTGTTTGCGGCGGAGAGGCTGTCTTCGCCGTCCATGACAAAGGTGAGCCCAGTGACCGATCAGGTCGTTCATGGCGACGGCGCCGACCACGGCGGAGGCGATCCGAATCGCCGTGACTTCATCCACATCGCCGCGGGCGCCGCGGCCGTGGGCGCGGGGGTCTCGGTCCTCTGGCCGCTGATCAACCAGATGAACCCGGCCGCCGACACCGTCGCGCTGGCCTCCATCGAGTTCGACCTGACCAAGGTCGCCGAGGGCCAACAGGTCGTCGTGCGCTGGCAGGGCAAGCCGGTGTTCGTGCGCTATCGCACGCCGGCCGAGATCGAGGCGGCCCGCACCACGCCGCTGTCCGAACTGAAGGACCCGCAGACCGACGCCGAGCGCGTCATCGAGGGGCACGAGCAGTATCTGGTGCTGGTCGGCTCGTGTACGCACCTGGGCTGCGTGCCGACGTTCGGCACCGGCGACTACGGCGGCTGGTTCTGCCCCTGCCACGGCTCGCACTACGACACCTCGGGCCGCATC
>CAMPGL010000038.1 GCA_946885435.1 uncultured Brevundimonas sp.
GGCTTCGGCGGTGGCGCCGCCGCCGCCGCCGCCGCCACCGCCGAAGCCGCCCTCACCGGGCGACGCGACTTCGGAGGAGCCGCAGGCGGCCAGAAGCATGGCGGCCGCACCGGCCATAAGGGTCGCTTTGGTTCGAGAGGCGCTGAACATGAGGATCTCCACAGCAGGGCTGGAGCACGAACCGCCGCCCCCGCTTTGCGAGATGCCGACTGCGAACTGCCCACCTGCGGTGCCCTTTAGTGGCCTCGGGTGACAGCCTTGTGCAGAATTGTCGAAGAAGAGCGACACACAGACGCCGACGAACTGTCACACTGCTGGGCTCGCGCATGCAGATGCGGGCTCCAGCTGAGATCATGAAGATCGTCTGTATACCGATTAACGGATCATACGCCTCCGAATTCTGGCGTCGTCGTCATTCTGCGACGAAACCGTCATATTTTCTTTACATGGGGGCCTTGAAAGCGCAATCTAGGCCTCGGCTTCTTGGAGGAGACCGACATGCGCCTGCTTCTGATTCCCGTCTTCACCCTGGGCCTGCTCGCGCCGGCCGCCGCCCTGGCCGATCAGCCCCGGCGCCAACCCGAGGTGCAGCGGGTCCTATACGTCTGCGACACCGCGCCCGAGACACGCCGCGCCTTCCAGCGAGAGCACGGCCAGGTCATCTACATGAGCGCCGAGGAGGTTCTCGCCGCAGAGGCCACCTCCACCCGGTGGACCGCCCCCCGGTGCATTTCCCCCATGGAGGCCCGTCGCCTGGCCGAACTCCGATCGGCCCGCGCCAGCCGGTAGCGGGACAGGAGAGTTGTCTTCACGACCGCGCGAGTTCTCCCCGCGCGGCCGGCGACCTTTGCTAGTGACGTCGCCGCGGGCCACCGCTAGCGTCGCCGCCATGCGAACTCTTTCCCTTTCCGTGGCCGCGGCCGCACTCCTCGCCCTCTCCTCGCCCGTCCTGGCGCAGGAAGTTCTGACGCCCGAGCGCGTGTTCTCCGATCCGTCGCTGAACGGGCCGGTGGCTCGGGGGGTGACCCTGTCGCCGGATGGGGAGCTGGTGGCCTTTCTGAGGTCGCGTGAGGACGATGTGGATGTGCTCGATCTGTGGGCCGCCCCGGTGGCGGGCGGAGAGCCGTTCCGGCTGGTGGATTCGCGGGCGCTGGTTCCGGACGCGGGCGAGCTGTCGGAGGCGGAGCGGGCTCGGCGCGAGCGGGCGCGGATCAGCCAACGCGGGGTGGTCGAATATTCGTGGGACGACGAGGGGCGGTTCATCCTGGCGCCGCTGGAGGGCGACCTGTTCCTGGCCAATCGGGCCGACGGCTCGGTCCGGCGGCTGACCGAGACCGAGGCCGACGAGATCGACGCCAAGGTCTCGCCGATGGGCAATTTCGTCAGCTTCGTGCGCGACCAGGACCTGGTGATCCTCAGCCTGTCCGATGGCCGCGAGACGCCGATCACCACCGACGGCGAGGGCGCCATCACCTGGGCCACGGCCGAGTTCATCGCCCAGGAGGAGATGGGCCGGAACACCGGCTACTGGTGGAGCCCGGACGAACGCTTCATCGCCATGACCCGCGTGGACGAGACCGGCGTGGACATCATCCCGCGCCTGGACATCTCGGGCGAAGGCGCCACCACGATCGAGCAGCGTTATCCCCGGGCCGGGCGGCCGAACGCCGTGGTGCAGGTATGGGTGCATGACCGCCAGACGGGCCAGCGCCGGCAGGTCGACCTGGGCTCGAACACCGACATCTATGTGCCGCGGGTGGACTGGTCGGCGGACGGTTCGACCCTCTATGTCCAGCGCCAGTCGCGCGACCAGCGGACGCTGGAGATCCTGGCGGTCGATCCCGCGACGGGCTCCGGCCAGGTCATCCTGACAGAGACGTCGGACCACTGGGTGGACCTGACCGACGACTTCAAGCCGCTGGAGGACGGCGGCTTCCTGTGGACCTCGGACCGCGACGGCAACCGGCACATCTATCGGTACGACCGGGACGCCCGGCTGGTGCGCCAGGTGACCGCCGGCGACTGGCCGGTGCGCGGCATTCAGCACGTCGATGAGGAGGCCGGCCTCGTCTACTTCATGGCTTCGACCGAGACGCCGGTCGAGCAGCACCTCTACGTCACCTCCATGACGCAGGCGGGCGCCCCGGTCAGGCAGTTGACCGGTGGCGACGGCTGGTGGACGGCGGACGTGGGCGAGGGCGGGACCTTCGTCGGCACCTATTCCGATCCGGCCACCCCGCCCCAGACCGCGCTCTATTCCGCCGAGGGCGAACGCCTGCGCTGGATCGAGGAGAACCGGCTCGACGGGGACCATCCCTATGCGCCGTATCTGGCCCGGCACACGGTCCCGACGTTTGGAACCATCCGGGCGGCGGACGGGTCGGAGCTGGCCTATCAGGTCCTGACCCCGCCCGACTTCGATCCCTCCCGGCGCTATCCCGCCATCATCGAGGTCTACGGTGGGCCAGGGGTACAGCGGGTCATGCGCAACTGGCAGGCGCTGTCCTCGCGGCTCTACCTGGAGGCGGGCTATGTCGTCTTCCGGCTGGACAATCGAGGCTCGTCGAACCGGTCGGCGGACTTCCAGACGGCGCTGGATCGCAACCTGGGGACCGTCGAGGTCGAGGACCAGCTGACCGGCCTGCAGTGGCTGCGCGGCCAGCCCTATGTCGATCCGGCGCGGGTCGGGGTGACGGGCTGGAGCTACGGCGGCTTCATGGTCCTGATGATGATGACCGACCCGCGGTTCGACCTTCAGGCCGGCGCCTCGGGGGCCCCGCCGACGGAATGGGGCCTGTACGACACCCACTACACCGAGCGGTACATGGGCACGCCGGCGGACAACGCGGCCGGCTATGCGGCCTCGGACGTCATCTCGCGGCTCGACCAGCTGGAAGGCCGGCTGATGATCATGCACGGCATGGCCGACGACAACGTCATCTTCGAGAACGCCACCCGGGTCATCAACGCGCTCCAGGAACGCAGCATCCCGTTCGACATGATGCTCTATCCGGGCCAGCGGCACGGTGTGCGCGGCAATCCGCGCATGCTGCACCAGTGGCGGACCTATCTGGAGTTCTTCGGGCGCGAGCTGGACGGGGAATAGATCGATGCGAAGCGCAGTCCTTCTCGCGGCGCTGACGCTCGCCGGATGCGCGGCGACCGCCCCCGCGCCGGCGCAGCCGTCCGTCCCGGTCGCGGCCACGCCCGCCGTCTGCGAGCCGGGCCACTGGACGATCGCGGACTACGCCGCCGGGCGTCAGGGCCCCTGCGACGGCTCGGGCATCGAGGAACAGGTCAATGCGGTCCTGTCCTGGAACACCGACGCCTGGGACGGCCCCTTCACGGGCGGGACCGGCCTGCTCGCCGGCGTGCCGATCCTGATCAAGGACAACATCGAGACGCGCGAGCTGCCGACGACGGCCGGGTCGCTGGCGCTCGTGGACAACTTCACCGAGCGAGACGCGCCGCTGGTGGCGCGCCTGAGGGCGGCCGGCGCCATCATCCTGGGCAAGGCCAACCTGTCGGAATGGGCGAACATCCGCTCGCCGGAATCCAGCTCGGGCTGGAGCGCGGTGGGCGGCCTGACGCGCAATCCGCACACCCTGGCCCAGTCGGCCTGCGGCTCGTCGTCGGGCAGCGCGGCGGCGGTGGCGGCGGGGCTGGCGCCGGCGGCGATCGGGACCGAGACCGACGGCTCCATCACCTGCCCCGCGGCGATGAACGGCATCGTCGGCTTCAAGCCGACCGTGGGCCTGGTCAGTCGGACGCACATCGTGCCCATCTCCGAGAGCCAGGACACGGCCGGGCCCATGACCCTGACGGTCGAGGACGCCGCGATTCTGCTGACGGTCATGGCGGGCAGCGACCCGCTCGACCCGCGCACGGCCGAGGCCGACGCGCGCCGGGTGGACTATCGCGCGGCGCTGGATGCCGACAGCCTGCGCGGCGCACGCATCGGCGTGGCGCGGTTCCTGATGGGCTATTCCGAAGGAACGGACGCCGTCTTCGAACAGCGGCTGCAGGACCTGCGCGACGCCGGCGTCGTCTTGGTGGACATCACCGAGGGGCCGGACCGGGCCGCCATCGGCCAGGCCGAGTTCGCCGTGCTGATGACCGAGTTGCGCGTCGGCATGAACGCCTATCTGGCCACGACCGACCCGGCCGAGGTGCCGAGCCGGACCCTGGCCGACCTGATCGCCTTCAACCGCGCCGAGCCGCGCGAGCTGGAGCACTTCGGCCAGGAGTTCTTCGAACTGGCGGAGGCGACCCAGGGGCTGGACGACCCGGCCTACCTTGAGGCGCGCGCCAACTCCCTGCGCATGGCGGGACCGGAAGGCATAGACCGGCTGCTGGCCGAGCACGACGTCGAGATCCTGATCGCGCCCACGACCGGCCCGGCCTGGGAGATCACCCTGGGCGAAGGCGACACCTTCTCCGGCTCGGCGTCACAGCTGCCGGCGGTGGCGGGCTATCCGCACCTGACGGTGCCCATGGGCTTCGTCGGCGACCTGCCGGTCGGCATGAGCTTCATCGGACCGGCCTGGTCGGACGCGCGGGTGCTGAGCCTCGGCTACGCCTTCGAGCAGCGGACCCAGGCCCGGCGTCCGCCGAGGTTCCTGGCGGGCGGCTGACGGAACCTCGGCCGCCAGGCGCCGTTAGCGCCCGACAGCCCGCACGGACCCCGTCTTGCCCGAGATCAGCCCCCTCATCGTCAACGCCGTCGGTGTGGCCGCCGCAGTGACGTCCGTCTCCAGCTTCGCGCCCCAGATCGTGAAGATCATCAAGGAGAAGGACGCCAGCTCGGTCAGCCTGAAGACCTACGCCCTCACGGTCACGACCTTCACCCTCTGGTCGATCTACGGAGTCATGTCGGGCGCCTGGCCCGTGACGCTCGCCAATACATGCGCGCTGGGCATGTCGGCGACCGTGCTGGCGCTGAAGTGGCGGTACGGCAGGACCTGACCCTTCTCCCCTTGCGGGAGAAGGTGACCGAGCGCAGCGAGGTCGGATGAGGGGTCGCGCGGACCTTTCAGTCCCCGTGCGGCGGCGAAGGTCGAGCGGACGGGCCGGCGAGACCCCTCATCCGTCGGCCTTCGGTCGCCACCTTCTCCCGCAAGGGGAGAAGGGACCCTCTAGCTGATCGGCTCGTCCGCCAGCACCGCGGCACCTTCACTGCGGGCGCGTTCGGCGCGGACGCGCGACGCCAGGGCCTGGACTTCCGGATCGCGGGCGATGGCGCCCAGGGTGATCAGGGCCTCCGCCGCCTCGGTCCCGCCGGAGAAGGCGCGGGCCAGTTCTTCCCAGGGCGAACGCTGGGCCGGGAAGCGGCGCAGCTGGATGTCCTCGTCCTCGCCGATTTCGGCCAGGACGCGAGCGCGGTTCACCGCCTCGTGGAAGCCGCCGAGCTCATCAACCAGCCCGAGCTGGCGGGCCTGGGCGCCGGTCCAGACCCGGCCGCGGGCGATCTCGCGCACCCGCTCTTCCGGCAGGTCGCGCCCGCGGACCACGCGCGCGATGAACTCGTTGTAGATGCCGTCCATCCAGCCGGCGAACGCCGCACGGTCGGTCTCGCTGAAGGGCTCGTTGATGTCGAAGGCGTCGGCGTAGTCGCCGCCGACCGACAGGCCGCGCACGTCGATGCCGAAGCGGCCCAGGGCCTCGGCCAGAACGAACTTGCCGCCAAACACGCCGATCGAGCCCGTCAGGGTCGTCGGCTGGGCCACGATGTGGGAGGCCTCCGACGAGATCCAGTAGCCGCCCGAAGCCGCATAGGCCCCCATGGAGACCACGACCGGCTTGCCCGCGGCGATAGCGGCGCGCACGGCGGCCAGGATCTGTTCGGACGCCACATCCGAGCCGCCCGGCGAGGAGACGCGGAAGACGATGGCGCGCACGCTGTCGTCCTCGATGGCGTCATAGATGGCCTCGGCGACGTCGTCTGAATAGATGGTCGAGCCCGAACCGAAGGGGCTGGCCTGGCTATGGCCGGTGACGATGGCCCCCTCCCCGCCTACGACGGCGATGACGGCGCCACGGCCCGGACGCGGCGTGTGCGAGGCGTAGTCTGCGAAGTCCACGATCTCGGCGTTCTCGCCGGCGCGGGTCAGGGCGTGACGCTCGGCCTCCTCGACCTGGCCCAGGCGGTCAACCAGGCCCCGCTCGACGGCGACCTGACCGGTGGCCGGTCCTTCCTCGAGGGCGGCCTGCAGCTCGGCGCGCTCCATCTCGCGGTCACGCGCGGCGTTGGCCACGGCGCTGGTGTAGACCGAGTTCATCCACGACAGCGTCGCCTCGCGGTGGGGCGCGGTGTAGTCGCTCTGCAGGAAGGGATTGGGCGCGTTCTTGTACTCGTAGCGCTGCTCGAACTGGGGGTTGATCCCGTACCGCTCGAAGGCCCGCGCGAAGAAGATCTCCTCCGTCGCCAGGCCGGCGGCCTGGAGCGAGGCGTTGCCCTGCAGCCAGAACTCGCTGGCCGAGGCGCCGATCATGTAGCTGGAGACGACCGCGCCGGCGGGCAGCATGCCCTGGCTGTGAGCGATCACCGGCTTGCCGGTCCGGCGGAAGCGGCGGATCGCCTGGCGGATTTCGTCCGCGGCGGCGGGGGTGATGCCCCCTTCCGGGAGACGCACGAACAGGGCGCGCACATTGTCGTCGTCCTCGGCGCGGTCCAGCGTCTCGACCACGCGCATCACCGACAGGCCGCCGTCGCTGAACAGGGCGAAGGGATTCTGCGGGTCCTGGTCGGTCACGCCCTGGCGCAGGTCGAGTTCGACCACGACCGGGCCGCTCGGGCCGTCCGAGCCGCCCTGCAGCACCGCCGAGGTCAGCCAGCCGGTGAACATCAGCAGCGGCAGGGCCATGAACAGGAGCAGGCCGACAAAGACCGCGGCGACGGTGACGAAGAACTGTTTCACGGCGCAGAGGCCCCCGACTGGCCCCGTTGGATCGAGGCGTTCAGTCGGGAGCTATAGCTGCGACCCGTCACCGTCAAATGAAGACGCCGTAAGGGGGAAGCCTACCGGCTCACCTCATACACGCCGGTGATGTCGATGCGCACGACCAGCTCGCCGCCCTGGACAGGGGTCGAGCCGCCGTCCTGAGCCATAGCCATCTCGGCGCGGTACATCGGCATCGGCGGCGGGGCGACGTAGCCGCCGCCCTCGTTCAGCGAGCGCAGGCCGACGATGCGCATGCCGGTCGCCTCGGCGTAGAGCTGGGCCCGCTGCTGCAGAGTGCGGACCGCTTCGCGGCGGGCGGCGTCCTCGGCGGCGCTGGGATCGGCCAGGCCGAAGCTGATGCCGTTGATCTGGTTGGCGCCGGCCGCCACGACCGCGTCGACGGCCTGACCGAGGTTGTCGAGGTCATGGACCTGGACCGTCACCTGGTTCGAAGCCTGGTAGCCGCGCAGGGTCGGCTGCTGGTTCTGCGGGTAATCGTAGACGGCGTTGAGGTTCAACCCCGAGGTCTGGATGTGACGCTCCTCGATGCCGGAGCGGCGCAGGGCGGCGATCACCTGGGTCATCTGCGCCCGGTTCTGGGCCATGGCCTCCTGGGCGGTGCGGGCCTCGGTCTGGACGCCCGTGGTGATGGTGGCCATGTCCGGCGCCACGCGGACCTCGCCCTGGGCCGACAGGCTGAAGGTGGGCGTAGCGATGTGGGCGTGCATGTCGCCCATGGTCTGGGCCTGGACGGCTACCGGGGCGGCCGCCGCGAGAACGAGCGCCATGGCCGAGGCGCGCATCAGAGATTTCATGTCCGGTTCCTTTTCCTGAGGACAGGCGGCAAGCTTGGCCGATCGCACATGAACGAACGCATGGGCGGCGGGTCAGGCTCCCGACAGGAACCGTCGCGATCACGGCCCTTTGACGGCGCCGGCCGGCCCCTGTAGCGAGGAGCGCCCCACGGCGGGCCCGTAGCTCAATGGTTAGAGCCGACCGCTCATAACGGTCTGGTTGCAGGTTCGAGTCCTGCCGGGCCTACCGCCGTCGTCCAGACAACGAAAAAGGCGCGACGGTCGCCCGCCGCGCCTTGTCCCGTGCCGATCCGGTTCGGCCTAGTAGACCTGAACCATCGCCGACTGGCAGCCCGGCATGCCGCCGTTCGTGTCGCGCGGGGCCTGGCCGATCACCACGCTGGTCGGCGGGGCGCCGTCCGAGACGTTCGGATCGGGGGCCCCGACAGAAGCGCCGGTGCCGGTGCCGGTGGCCGGATAGGCGCCCGAACGTCCCGCGCCGCCGGCGCCGCAGCCCGACTGACGCTCCACGCGGATCGTCCACTGCAGCGGCGAGCCGGCGAGCTGGCCGCCGTCCGCGCGCTCGACACGCGCCTCGCGCATGCTTTCGAGCGCGGCCTGGCCGAAGTCCATGGAGTCGGCGGAGAGGAGCTCGCAGTCGAGTTCGCCATTGGAACGCGCGCGGCAGTCGAAGCGCGCCTCCAGGGACTCGCCGCGATCCTGGCCCTGCATGTTCCAGTGACCGACCAGCGTCGGGCGATCCACCCAACGCAGGTTGAAGTCGGTCGGATGGAACCGATCCGGCAGGCGGCTGGGCGGCCAGTTGCCGAAGCGCAGGGTGAAGGCGAACGTCCGGCCGGCGGGCGAGCCGCCGTCGACGGCGGTCACCCGGGCCCGTTCCATGACCCGAACGCCAGCCAGACCGAACTGCCGGTCGTTCGGCTCTTCGTTCAGAATCTCGCAGTCAAGGCGACCTTCGGCGTCCGGGGTGCAGAGCACCTCGGCCAGGCCGCGGCCCCCGTCATGGCGCGTGGTTCGGTAGAAGCGGGCCATGTCCCGCACGGACGGGCTTCGCACCCAGGCGAGGCCCACATCGTCATAGGTCGGATAGGCGCTCGCGGATTGCTGGGCCGCCGCAGGCGCGGCGACGAACAGGGCGGGCGCACAGGCCAGGGCCGACAGGGCCGCGGCGAAGGCGAGCGTACGCATCGTATCCCTCCAAGGATGATCGCAGGAGAGACAGTGAACGCCGATCAATGGCTTCTGGCAAGTGAACAAAAGGAAAGAGCGGCGGGGTCGCCCCCGCCGCTCCTGGTCCTTTCGGAGTCTTCCGACGCTTAGAAGCGGCGGTTGACGCTGAAGAAGGCCCGACGACCGATCATGTCGTAGAGGTTGATCGCCGCGGTGCCGATCCGGAACTGGCCGGCCGACTGCGACGGCGGACGCTCGTCGAACACGTTCTGCACGCCCGCCTGGAAGGTCCAGTCGTCCATCCGGTAGCGGAGCGAGAAGTCGTGGTAGGTTTGGAACTCGGTGTACTGCTTGTAGTACACCGGCACCGGCACGCCCGGCACCGACGAGTAGCGGCTGCTGAAGAAGACGTCGCCACCGAACTCTTCGGTATCCGAAGCCTTACCGATCAGGTCGACGCCCCAGAAGGCCGTCCAGTCGCCACGGTCGAAGCGGAAGTTCACCTGGCCGGTGAAGTCCGGCTCGGTGGTTTCACCGTTGGTGTCCTCGATCGTGCTCGAGCCCAGCAGCTGGACCCGGTCCTCGAGCTGCCAGGTGAACTGGCCGTCGATGGTCAGGTCACCGAAGCTGAACTCGTGGCCGTAGCGCACGGTCAGGTCGATACCGCGGTTGGTCTGGGCCGCGACGTTCACGTAGCTGTTGTTGACGGTGATGATCTGGTTCGGACGGGTCGCGTCCGCCGGGCCAGCACGCGTGAACAGCGAGCAGAACGGGTTCGTCGGGTAGTCATCCGCGTTGTAGCACTGGAACAGGATGTTGCCGGCGCCGAAGGTGCGGACTTCATCTTCCACTTCGATCTCGAAGTAGTCGACCGCCACCGAGAAGTCGATGAAGGCCGGGGTCCAGATCACACCGAGGGTGCGGGCTTCCGCCGTTTCGGCTTCCAGCACGCCAGCGCCGCCACCCGTGATGATCAGGGCGGAGGACGAACCGGCCGCGGTGTAGCCGGCGGGGACGCCGGCGGCGGCGCAGTTGGCCTGGATCCGCGGGTTGGTGCTGTCCTGCCAGTTGATGCAGGGGTCGATCGCCGTCTGGCCGAGGAAGCCCGACTGGTTGGCCAGGAACAGTTCGTACAGCGCCGGGGCGCGGAACGAGGTGCCCTGGGTCAGGCGGACACGCCAGGCCGGGGTGATCTGCCAGTTCAGGCCCACCTTGTAGGTGTCGCTCTGACCGTAGGAGTCGTAGTCCGACCAGCGGCCCGACAGGTTCAGGGTCAGCTCGTCGATACCGGTGAAGCCACGGATCAGCGGAACTTCCACTTCGCCGAAGACTTCGCGGACGGTGTCCTCACCGGCCGTACGGCCAGCCGAGGTCGAACCCCACAGGTTGCCGATGCGCGCGTTCGCGCCCGGGGTGTCGTCGATCTCTTCACGACGCCATTGGAAGCCGAGCGCCGCGCCGACCATGCCGGCCGGCAGTTCGAACAGATCGCCGGCGATCGAGCCTTCGATGTACTGGTGATCGTAGGTGGTGGTGCCGGTTTCCACGCCGAACAGGAAGTCGCGTTCGGCCTGGTTGAAGTCACCGCGGATGACACGCTCCGAGGTCCACGGCACGCCGCCCGGCAGCTGGGTGCAGCTGTAGCCGGAAACGTTCGTGATCTGCGGGCCTTCGTAGCAGGCCGGGTTGCCGACCAGGAGCTGGGTGACGCCGACGTTCACGCCGGTGACCGCGGCGACGCGGTCGGCGTAGATGAACTCGCCCGAGTACTCGCCTTCAGAGCGCGCGACCTGACCGTAGAGGTCCCAGTCCCAGCCGCCCAGGAAGCCCATGCCCATCGGCAGGGTGCCGCGGATGCCGCCGACGAAGCGATAGTAGTCGATCGTCTGGTCGCTGTCGGAGGTCTTGGGGATGATCGGCAGGATGGTCGAGCCGACGAACGGCAGGCCGTTATCCGGACGGCGGGCGCCCGGGATGAAGGCGCTGACGGTCGGGAAGAACTGGCGAACGCCGTCCTGCTCCGAGATCCGGCGGTTCCACAGGAATTCACCGTAGAGCTCGACGTTCGGGGTCAGGTCGAAGCCGCCGTTGGCCGTGACGGTCCAGCGGTCGACGGGGCTGATGATCGTCGCCCGGTCGTAGAACGGGTGGTAGTCCTGACGGTAGCTCTGGGTGCCCGGATAGTAGGCGCGGCCTTCGACGGCCATGCCCGTGATGGTCGAGTCGTTGCCGGGAACGGCGTAGTTGACGCCCGGACGCATGAAGATGAAGTCGCGCGTGCCGGTGCCAGCGTTGGCCCGGATCGCTTGGGCGAACAGGTTGTAACAGGCGTATTCGCCCGTTTCCTGGTTGATGATGTCGACCCGTTCCATGGTGACCGGATCAAACAGGTAGTCGGCGGCGCAGGCCGTGTCGTCGCGGTCGCCGCGGCGCAGCGGATCCTGGCGATAGTAGTCGAAGCCGGCCTGGATGTAGCCGCGGTCGAAGGTGGAGCCCCAGCCGAGGTTGTAGCGCTGGGTGTCGCCACCGCCGTCGAACGAACGGTTGACGTAGGCCGAGGCCTCGAAGCCGTCCAGGTTCGTGCGGGTGATGATGTTGATGACGCCGGCGATGGCGTCAGAGCCGTAGATCGACGAGGCGCCGTCCTTCAGGATTTCGACGCGTTCGATCATCGACTGCGGGATGACGTTCAGGTCGACGGCCTGAACCTGACCGCGCGTACCAGCCGGACCGACGCGGCGGCCGTTCAGCAGGACCAGGGTGCGCTGGGCGCCCAGGCCGCGCAGCGACACCGAGTTGATGTTGCCGCCACCTTCGGTGACGAAGCCGGTCAGCTGGTTGTTCAGCTGGAACGAGCCCGAGGCGATCGTGGACTGCTGCAGCAGTTCCGAGGTGTCGACCAGGCCTTCGAGGGTCGCCTGCTCGCCCGTGATCACCTGGATCGGCGCCGACGAGGTGAACTCGTTACGACGGATGCGCGAACCGGTAATGACGACCGCGCCGACTTCGGTCGCGTCTTCGTCTTCCTGCTCTTCTTCCTGAGCCGCCGGTTGCTGGGCGGTTTGCGCCATGGCCAGCGACGGAGCCATCACCGCGAAGCCCGCGATGAAGGTAGTCGCCAGCAGAAACTTCTTGTCGAACGCCATAGAGAACTTCCCCCAATCGGCGGTTGATAACGGCAGACGCAAAGCGCCCGGCGGAGAGGGGACCCCCTCCGATCGTGGCGACCGTAACAACTTTCCGCCTTAGTCCAAGCGCGCCGCCGCCCGGCGGTGGCATTTCTCACAGGACCGTAACGCATCCGCCACACTTGGGGCGCCAATAGGCCACGAAGCGCGCCGTTCCACGAACGACGGGGCTTGGGGACTGGTCGCCTTCCTGCTTTATAATGGCGAAAGAGCCGGGAAATCCGGTCCCCATCGAGAGTGATTCCGCCCATGTCGCTGAGAAACTTCCTGCTGGCCGCGTCCGCCTTGGCGGCCGTCGCGGTGGCGATTCCCGCCGCGCCCGCCGTGGCGCAGCCCGCCGTCACCCCTCCCCCGGCGATGGCCTGGGCCCGCGAGCCGGCCATGGCGTCGGTCACGATCTCGCCCGATGGCCGGCACATGGCCGCCATCGTGTCCCCGGACGGCCGCCAGCGCGCCATCGCGGTCTGGGACACCTCGAACCTCGGGGCCGAGCCCTATCTGATCGGGTCCGACGAGCGCTCCGAGTTCCTGAACATCTCGTTCGTCAAGAACGACCGCCTGTTCGTCGTCACCCAGCAGCTGTCCAACTACAATCCCTTCAGCGGACAGCCGCAGCAGACCTATCGCTACCGGAACCAGATCGTCGATCTGGAAGGCAATCCGATCCGTCTGCCGCGTTGGGAAGGCCTCGATGACCGACAGGCGTCCTACGTCGGCTTCGGCCAGCTGATCAGTTCGCTGGACAACCATCCGACCGACATCCTGATTCAGGATCCTATCCGTGGCGACGTCTATCGGTTCAACACCCAGAACGGCGGCACCAGCCGCGTGGAACGCGGATCTGACCGTTTCCAGAGCCTGATCGCCGACCTGGAAGGCAACATCCGCGGCCGCGAGGAATTCATCCTCGAGGGCGGCCAGGCGTCCATCGGGGTCCAGCTCAAGCATCCCGACACGGGTGAGTGGTCGGAGCACTTCCGCTGGTCGGCCAGGGAGCGGGAGCCGGTCTCGATCGCAGGCTTCACCAACGATCCGAACATCGTGCTGATCCAATCCTCGCAGGGGCGCGACCATGCCGCGATCCTCGAATACGACATCCGTAACCGCCAGATCCTCGGCCCGGCCTTCGAGCATCCGCTTTTCGACGCCGGCGGCGTGATCCAGTCGCGCGATCCGGCCAACTACGGCGAGATCCTCGGCTTCACCTACAATGGCGAGCGGGGCCAGACCTACTGGGTCGACGAGAACCTGGCCCAGGTCAGCGAGACCCTGCGCCAGGCCATGGGCGTCCAGACCACCCCGGTGACCTGGGTCGACATCGCCACCGGCCAGCGCCTGCGCTTCGAGGTCGGCGACGGCGCCGACGTGGAAATCGTCAGCTGGTCGAACGACTTCAGCGAGGTCATCGTCCGGAAGTCGGGTCCGCGGCAGCCCCCTGAGTACTATCTGCTGCAAGAGGGCCGCGCGCGGCTGCTCGGCCGCGCCTATCCCGAGATCGACGCCAACGCCATCGGCGAGACGCAGCTGATCCAGTATGCGGCCCGCGACGGCCTGATGATCCCGGCCTTCCTGACCACGCCGCCGCGCGAAATCTACGGCGACGGACCCTACCCCACGATCGTGACCCCCCACGGCGGCCCCTGGGCGCGTGACGACCTCGACTGGGACACGACGGGCTGGACCCAGTACTTCGCGGCGCGCGGCTACGCCGTCCTTCAGCCGCAGTATCGGGGCTCACAGGGCTGGGGCCAGCGCCTCTGGCGTGCGGGCGACTCGGAATGGGGCGGCCGCATGCAGGACGACAAGGACGACGGCGTCGCCTACCTCGTCGCC